>NZ_KV810239.1:0-428 GCF_001812735.1 Neisseria sp. HMSC069H12 | reverse complement strand
GTAAAATAAGGATATGACCATTTCCAATAATATTTGGTCAGTGTCTTTTCTTCTAATAAGTGTTTCATTATGTCGCTGAAATTGAATTCTGTTTCTTCAGGACTTCCTGTAGCTTTCAATGAAACGCCAAAACCTTCAAGCTGCCAGTGACAGATTCCTTCCCCGAAGTAGTCTTCATCCAATAATGCGTCTGCATAAACCACAGTTTCATATTCAAAATCCCCAAGCTGGCGGATATCGGTTTGTAAATCCTTTTCAGGTTTAGCTGGTGCACCTTCGATTTGATTGATGATGTACGTACAATTTTCGGCTTTATAGCCGACCCCAAATTTACCTATCAGTTTCAGCGGCCCCGGTGCGTCGTTGATTTTGATTCTGAGGCGGTATATCTGTTTGGGATGGGGATTTAGCTGGAATCTTGCTTCGGT
>NZ_KV810238.1:0-31376 GCF_001812735.1 Neisseria sp. HMSC069H12 | reverse complement strand
TGGTGTAAACAACGCAACGTTTTCCTACATTTCAGGCAGCCTGAAACCGTTTTGGCGCGTAAAGGCAGCCTGAAAGCGGATTTACGGCACGATGTTTACTTTCACGTTACCCACATTGATGGTGTCGATAAAGACCTCGTCTTGGCTCGAGCACAC
Organism: Neisseria sp. HMSC069H12; assembly: GCF_001812735.1. NCBI lineage: Bacteria > Pseudomonadati > Pseudomonadota > Betaproteobacteria > Neisseriales > Neisseriaceae > Neisseria > Neisseria sp. HMSC069H12. Next base: position 31,220 of record NZ_KV810238.1, on the reverse strand, counting down.
CTCAAAGCTGGTTACAAAGGAACCGAGGGGCCCCTCGGCTTCAATCCTGCCGCCTACGAACCGGTAGATTTTGGTCTGCCAGCCGGTATAGCCGCCGAAGGTGTTTTTGGCGTTCACTTCTGCGCACACTACGTAATATTCGTTGGTTTTCAACTCTCTGGGTGTTTTTGGCGGATATGTATTTGCCAGAGGATTGTATATTTGGAACACTTTGTGCGGCGTGCCGATGCGGATTTTCGCGCTGTCGGGGTCGAGCAGGGTGTCGTTGAGGTATTGGCGGATTTGCCGTTGGTAGTTTCTGGGGTAGCTGCCGTAGTTTGCGCTGCGCACGGTTTTCATGCTAACTTGCGCGGACGGGGGCGTGTAGGCGCAGGCGGCCAGCAGGCAGAGGCTGCCGATCAGGACGGCGCGGGTGGGAAGTTTGGTTTTCATATCTTCTTTCCTTTTGGTTTTGGGGTGGGGCGATGTTTTCGCTTCGCTGTTTTTCAGACTGCCATTTTGGCGAACGGCGAAGGCAGCCTGAAATGCGTTTAAGCTTTGGCCTGCCAAGTATCTTTCAGCGTTACCGTGCGGTTGAACACGGGATGCTCGGGGCGGTGGTCTTTGCGGTCGGTAACGAAATAGCCCAGACGCTCAAACTGCCAACGGCTTTCGGCGGGCAGGTTTTTGGCTGCGGGTTCAGCGTAGGCAGTGATTTCCTTGATGGATTCTGGATTGAGGAAATCTGTAAACGGCAGGTAGTTGCCGTCTTCGCCGCGCACGGCATCGGGACGCTCGACGGTAAAGAGGCGGTCGTACAGGCGGACTTTGATTTCGGCGGCGTGTTCGGCAGACACCCAGTGAATCACGCCTTTGACTTTGCGGCCTTCTGGATTTTTGCCCAAGGTATCGTGGTCGATGCTGCATTTGAGTTCAACCACATTGCCTGCCGCGTCTTTTACGACTTCATCGCACTTGATGACATAGCCGTGGCGCAAACGCACTTCGCCACCCGGAATCAGGCGTTTGAAGCCTTTAGGCGGATTTTCGGCAAAGTCGTCGGCTTCGATGTAGATGGTTTGGGAAATAGGTACTTCACGATCGCCCATTTCTTCATGGTTCGGATGGAATGCGGCACGGCGGCTTTGGGTTTTACCGGCTTCAAAGTTGGTCAGAGTCACTTTGAGCGGGTTCAAAACCGCCATCAAGCGTGGCGCAGAGTTTTCCAACTCTTCACGAATTGCACCTTCCAACACGCTCATGTCGACGATGTTTTCAGATTTGGAAATACCGGCGCGTTTGGCAAACAGGCGCAGGCCTTCGGGCGTGTAGCCGCGGCGGCGCATACCGGAAATCGTCGGCATACGCGGGTCGTCCCAGCCTGTAACGTAGCCGTCTGAAACCAGTTGGTTCAGCTTGCGTTTGGACGTGATGGAATACAAAAGCTCCAAACGGGAAAACTCGTATTGGCGCGGACGGGTGGCGTGTGGCGCGGGGATGTTGTCCAACACCCAGTCGTACAGCGGGCGGTGGGCTTCAAATTCGAGCGTACACAAGGAATGCGTGATGCCTTCGATGGCATCGGAAATGCAGTGCGTGTAGTCGTACATCGGGTAGATGCACCATTTGTCGCCGGTGTTGTGGTGATGGGCGCGGCGGATGCGGTAGATGACGGGGTCCCGCATATTGATGTTGCCTGATGCCATGTCGATTTTCAGGCGCAGGGTTTTGCTGCCGTCGGGGAATTCGCCGTTTTTCATACGTGTGAACAAATCGAGATTTTCCTCGATACTGCGATCGCGGTAAGGGCTGTTTTTACCCGCTTCGGTCAGCGTGCCGCGGTATTCGCGCATTTCTTCGGGCGTCAAATCATCCACATACGCTTTGCCGTCTTTGATTAAGCCGACGGCGTAGTCGTAAAGCTGGTCGAAATAATTGGAAGCGAAACGCGGCTCGCCCGCCCAATGGAAACCGAGCCACTCGACATCTTCTTTGATGGCGTTGACGTATTCGTCGTTTTCTTTTTCGGGGTTGGTATCGTCGAAACGCAGGTTGCACAGGCCGTCGTAAATATACGCCAAACCGAAGTTCAGGCAGATGGATTTGGCGTGGCCGATGTGCAGATAGCCGTTGGGTTCGGGCGGGAAACGGGTTTGGATGGCTGTATGTTTACCGCTTTTGAGGTCTTCTTCGATAATGGTGCGGATGAAATGGTTGTCCGCGAATTGGTCTTTATTCAACATAATATTTCTTTGATGGGAAAATGATTTTCTGTTTTCAGACGGCCTGAGCATTCAATCAGGCCGTCTGAAAGGAATGGAATGATGGCTCAATTGTACCCGACTTGGCTACTTTGATACAGGGTCGGCAACCTGCCACGCCACGCCGCGCTCGTTTAGGGTTTTCTGCATGGCGGCGGATGGTGGGCGGTCGGTAAACAGCTTATCGAATGCACCGATATCGCCCAGTCTGACCAAGGCATTGCTGTTGAATTTGCTGTGATCGACGCCAAGATAGCGCACGCGGGCATTGTTCACCATCGCCTGCATCACGCTGACTTCCTTGTAATCGTCATCCAAAAGCGAGCCGTCGTTTTCTATGCCGTGGGTACTCATGATGGCATAGTCGACTTTGAATTGGTTGATGAAATCAACGGTCGCCACGCCGGTAATACCACCGTCCAAGGGGCGGACCACCCCGGAAGCGATGATGACCGTGTAGTCGGTACGTGCCGCAGTGATGGAGGCGGCGTAAATATTGTTGGTGATAATCCGCAGGTTTTTACGCTGTCTGACCAACTCGGCGGCAACGGCTTCCATGGTGGTGCCGATGCTGATAAACAGCGAGGCATTGTCGGGAATGGTGGAAGCAATCAGTCGGGCAATGGCGTTTTTTTCCTGCTGCTGATGGTTGCGCCGCTCCTGCCCTGCCGTTACAACTGAAACGTCGCCCAAAGATGCGCCGCCGTGATAGCGTTTGAGCTGTCCGGTCTCGCTTAACTCTTGCACATCGCGGCGTATGGTTTGTGGCGTCACATCCAAATTTGCCGCCAATTCTTCCACCGTCATAAAGTTATGTTCGCGGACAAGGGTGAGGATATGTTCGTGTCTTTGGATTTTGGGTTTCATGGTGTTTCGTTTTATAGGGATAAACCAATGGCCGTCTGAATATTTCAGACGGCCTTGTTATTGTCAAACCGATTACATCTCGAGTTTCTGTTCCAAGCGTTCCATACACGCACCCAAGTGGCGGCGCATGACTTTGGTCACACGGTTGCGCTTGCCTGCCAGCAACAAATCGAGGATTTCTCGGTGTTCATGGTGCGAATTGGAATCGATGTTGCGCTTTTCTTTGCGAAGCGGATCGGAAACGGCCACAATCAATGAAGAGCGCGCGCACAAGGTATTCATGATTTCAAACAAGACATTATTATCCAACAGCCGCGCCAATTCGACATGGAAGGCATTGGACAGGCGGTTCCAACCCACGCGGTCGCCGCTTTCGGAGGCTGCGCCCTCTTGCTCAATCATGGCGTAAAGCGGTTGCAGACGCGTTTCCAAATCAGGCATATCGATGAGGACGCTCAAAATCATGCTTTCCATTTCGATACGCGTGTTGAACACGTCTTTCATTTCTTTCAAATCCGGCACATGGACAAATGCGCCACGATTGGGCTGCAAATCGACAATTTTGTCGTGCGCCAAAAGCGACAATGCGCCACGCACGGTATTGCGGGAGCAAACCATTTGTCGGCAAAGCTCGGACTCGGTCAGTTTTTTGCCCGGCAACAGCAGATGGTCGGTAATGCCGTCCAAAATCAATGCGTACACGCGGAAGAGTTCGGAATCGTGACGCTCTTCCAAAATAAGCGATGAAGTTGCAGGCGCAACGTTGGTATTATTTTCGTAATCCATAATGTTTCCCCAGTATCCGTATTAAGGCGCAAGCGTTTACAAACCAGCATCTTTCGGGGTTGTTTAAAATATAATTAAAAATTGTTGACAATGTTAAACGAAACTTGCACAATGAGATCAACAAGCCAAGTTATAAAGGCTGATAGAGAGAGAAGAAAAAGGAATAAAAAGCAAGCAGATATATTCATGTTAATGCGTGAATATATCTGCTTTTTTGTGGGTAGTCGGTTCACGCTCCGACACGCCCACCCTGAAACCGTCCTATTCTGTTTCGACGATCTCGAAGCTGTGGCTCATTTTTGCCGCTTTGCCCAGCATAATCGATGCGGAGCAATATTTTTCGGCAGACATCTGTACGGCGCGTTCAATCGCGCTTTCTTGCAAATCCCGACCATACACTTTGAAATGGATATGGATTTCGGTAAACACGCGCGGCGCGGTGTCGGCGCGTTTGGCAGTCACTTCGGCACGGCAGTCGGTGATTTTTTGGCGTTGTTTCTCGGCAATCATTACTACATCGATGCTGGAACAGCCTGCTACACCCAACAACAGCATTTCCATCGGGCTGGGGCCGCGTTTGACTTCGCCTTCAGCCGCCGCGCCTTCCATCACAACGCTGTGTCCGTTTGCCGTTGTACCGACAAAGCACATTCCGTCTATCCATTTTGAAGTAACTTGCATGGTGTCTTTTTTATCCGTAAAAGCATTAATCTGATATTGTAAACAATTTCAAGTGATAAACCTAGTCAGGCCGTCTGAAAAATACAATCAATTACAATTGGTCTGAACGCATTATTCGTCCCGATACGCCCAGTGGTTGACCGGCCCGTGCCCTGCCCCGATGCCCAAAGGATGGGAAATGGCGGCGGCAATATAGTTTTTTGCCGTTTGAACCGCCTCGGAAACGCTAAACCCTTTTGCCAACTCGGCAGCAATGCAGGCAGAAAATGTGCAGCCCGTGCCATGTGTATGCGGCGTCGGGAAACGTTTGCTGTTCAGCTCAATGGTTTCGTATGGCGTAAACAGCCAGTCGGTGCAATATTCGCTTTGGCTGTCGGCAAGATGGCCGCCTTTAATCACCACATTTTTCACGCCCCAATCCTGAAGAATTTTGGCGGCGCGTTCCGCATCTTGGCGGTTTTCAATATTGATACCCGTCAATGCCTGCGCTTCGGGCAGATTGGGGGTTAATACGTCCGTATGCGGCAGCAGCAGGCGTTTCATGGCTTCGACGGCCGAGTTTTCCAACAACGGCGCACCGCCTTTGGCAATCATGACCGGATCCAACACGCGTTTGCCGAAGTCGCATTCGGCGGTTTGTTCCGCCACGCATTCGATGATTTCCGCCGTACCCAGCATGCCGATTTTATAGGCACGGATTTGGAAATCCTCCTGAATCGCGGCAATTTGCGCGGCAATCATGTCGGTCGGTATCGGATGCACTGCCGATACGCCCAAAGTATTTTGTGCAGTAACCGCTGTCAGTACGCTGGTACCGAACACACCGCGCATCTGAAACGTCTTCAAATCCGCCTGTATGCCCGCGCCGCCTCCGGAATCTGAGCCGGCAATCGTCAGCGTTTGAATAAAAAGTTCGTCCATCGTATTCTCCTGTTTTTCAGACGGCCTTTTGCTTATCGTTATGGGAAGCCGTTTGGTTTTATCCGTAAGCAAAGGCATTCGCCGTCTATTTTTCCGAATGCCTTATCCGTTGTTTTACCAAAAACAAATGTATGTTCTCGGGCGAAATATCTTAACAAACAAAAGGCCGTCTGAAAACTATTTTCATTTTCAGACGGCCTGTTCAATTTTAAACCTATTCAGGCTTAATCTTCGTATGCGTCAATCGGCAAGCAGGAGCAAATCAGATTGCGGTCGCCATACACTTCATCTACACGTTTGACGCTCGGCCAGAATTTGTGTTCGCGGACAAACGGCAATGGGAAGACGGCTTCTTCGCGGGAATACGGATGCGTCCATTCGTCGGTTACGTCGGACGCGGTGTGCGGAGCGTTGACCAGCGGGTTGTCGTCTTTCGGCCATTCGCCGCGTTCGACTTTCAGCACTTCCTGTTTGATTTGTTTCAGGGCGGCGATGAAGCGGTCGAGTTCGGCTTTGCTCTCGCTCTCGGTCGGTTCGATCATCAGCGTGCCGGCAACGGGGAAGGAGACGGTCGGGGCGTGGAAGCCGTAGTCCATCAGGCGTTTGGCGATGTCGGTTTCGGTAATGCCGCTTTCGGCTTTAAGCGGACGCAAATCGACGATACATTCATGCGCAACGCGGCCGTTTTTGCCTGTGTACAGAATCGGATAGTCTTCGCTCAAACGTTTTGCGACGTAGTTGGCGTTGAGCAATGCCCAGCGCGTTGCCTGCTCCATGCCTTGTTTGCCCATCATGGTCAGGTACATCCAGGTAATCGGCAGGATGGACGCAGAACCATATGCTGCGGCAGCCACGGCAGTTTGATCGGCACTGGCATTGTGCATATCGGTCACCACATGGCCTGGTGCGAACGGAGCCAAATGGGCTTTCAAGCCAATCGGACCTATGCCCGGGCCGCCGCCGCCGTGAGGGATACAGAAGGTTTTGTGCAGGTTCATGTGCAACACGTCCGCACCGACTTCGGCAGGCTGCATGATGCCGATTTGGGCGTTGAGGTTGGCGCCGTCCATGTAAACCTGTCCGCCGTTTTCGTGAATAATGCGGCAGATGTCGCGGATGCCTTCTTCGTACACGCCGTGGGTGGACGGATAGGTAATCATGATGGCGGACAAGGCGTCGCGGTGTTGCTTGGCTTTGGCTTTCAAATCGTCAATGTTGACGTTGCCGTGTTCGTCGGTATCGACAACGACGACTTTTAAGCCCAGCATGGCCGCAGTCGCAGGGTTGGTACCGTGGGCTGATTTTGGAATCAGACAGATGTTGCGGTGTCCCTCGCCGTTGGCTTCTTGGTAACGGCGGATGGAGAGCATACCGCTGTATTCGCCCTGTGCGCCGGAGTTGGGCTGGAAGGAAATCGCGTCAAAGCCGGTGATGGCTTTCAGGCTGTTTTCCATATCGGCAAGCAATTCGCGATAGCCGGCGGTTTGCGCTTCGGGAGCGTAAGGATGGATGTCGGTGAACTCAGCCCAAGTAATCGGCAACATTTCCGCAGTCGCGTTGAGTTTCATGGTGCAGCTGCCCAATGAAATCATGCTGCGGTTCATCGCCAAGTCGCGGTCTTCGAGTTTTTTCAGGTAGCGCAACATTTCGTGTTCGGTGTGGTAACTGTTGAACACAGGATGTTGCAGAATGTCGTCCTGACGCAGCAATTCGGCATTCAGACGACCTTTGACATCATCGGCAAATGTGAATGTATCTTTGCCGGTAAATGCGCGGTACAAATCGACCAAATCTTCGTATGCCGACGTTTCATGGAACGCAGCCGCAACTTGAGTATCGTTGACGCGGCGCAGGTTGTAACCCGATTTCAAAGCAGCGGCAAACACTTGGTCTGCTTTCTCTTTGCTGCCGAAATCAACGGTAACGGTATCAAAGAAGACTTTGTGAACCACATTCAGGCCGTCTGAAACCAGCGCATCGGCAAAGGCAGAAGCCAGCGCATGAATGCGGTTGGCAATGCGTTTCACGCCTTCAGGGCCGTGGTAAACGGCATACATACCGGCCAAGTTTGCCAGCAATGCTTGTGCGGTACAAATATTGGATGTCGCTTTTTCGCGGCGGATGTGTTGCTCACGGGTGGACAAAGCCATACGCAAGGCAGGTTTACCCGATGCGTCTTTGGATACGCCGATGATGCGGCCCGGGGCGGAGCGTTTGAACTCGTCTTTAAACGCAAAATAAGCAGCGTGCGGACCACCAAAGCCCATCGGCACACCGAAGCGTTGGGTGTTGCCCAAAGCAATATCTGCGCCCACTTCAGCCGGAGACTTCAGCAAAACCAAGCTCATGATGTCGGCTGCAACGGCCACGATTGTGCCTTTGGCTTTCAGACGGCCGATAACATCCTGCAAGTCTTGCACGTCGCCATCTTTGCCGACGTATTGGAACAGCGCGCCGAAGTATTCGCCCTCATCCGCTTGGGCAAAATCGCCGACCACCAGTTCAAAGCCGAAATATTTGGCACGGGTTTTCATCACGTCCAAAGTCTGCGGATAAACGCGCGCATCCACAAAGAAACGCTCAGTTTTCACTTTGCCCACTCGGTGCGCCATCGCCATCGCTTCAGCCGCGGCAGTTGCCTCGTCCAACAAAGACGCGCCTGCCACAGGGAAACCGGTCAAATCGATACACACTTGTTGGAAGTTCAACAACGCTTCCAAGCGCCCCTGCGCGATTTCCGCCTGATACGGCGTATAGGCGGTGTACCAGCCCGGATTTTCCAACACGTTGCGCAAAATCACGTTCGGCACGCGGGTCGGGTAATAGCCCAAACCGATATAGGACTTGTTGATCACGTTTTTAGACGCGATGCCTTTCAATTTCGCCAACGCGTCCGCCTCGGTCAACGCTTCGGGCAGGTCGAGTTCGGACGGCATACGGATGCTTTGCGGCACGGTGTTGCCGACAAAGTCATCCATACTCTTCTCGCCGAGCGCTTCCAAAAGCGCAGCCTCGTCGCCAAAGCTCAAATGGCGCGCGGCAAATTCGTTCGGGTTGAACAATTCAGATAGTTTCATTTCTACTCCTTCGGTGTTATCGATATCAACACTGTTTTTTCTTGCAGATGTTGTTTCAGACGGCCTCCGCCCACTTTGGACGACATGCCAATATTTCCCTATAAACCGGACAGCTTTCAATATGCGCGCCGGACAGGTAGCCGGTACTCATCAGAAATTCGCCGACGATTTCGCCGCCGACAAATTTGAAATGTTTTTTAAACAGCTTCACCCATTCAGCCTTGTCGAGCGGATGGTTCGCATCGAGCCAGTTTTTGAATGAGCCGTACTCTTGCTGTATTTGTTTGATTTGTCGCGCATTATAAATGGCTGCGTTGATTTTCAGGCGGTTGCGGACGATGCCTGCATCGGCAAGCAGCCGCTCAATATCGGTTTCGTCAAATGCGGCAACCGTATCGATGTCAAAACCTTTAAATGCCGTCTGAAATGCCTGCTGCTTCTTCAGCATCAGCGTCCAGCTCAATCCTGCCTGATTGATTTCCAACACCAGCCGCTCAAACAATTCATTGTCGTCCTCAATCGGAAAACCGTATTGCGTGTCGTGATAATGTTTGTTGGGATTGTCCGTATCATCAGGAAGCGTGTCGACAAATTCGCAGTAATTCATGTTTGCTGAGGGAAAATTGAAACAAAGGCCGTCTGAAAGCATTTTTCAGACGACCTAAGACCTGCAATATCAAACAGATGAAAACCTGTTTGGATGTTTGCAAAAATCAAGCTACTTCGCCTGCGTATTGTTCGGCAGTCAGCAGACCGTCGTAATCGGCAGGGTTGGCAGGTTTGATTTTGAAGAACCAGCCTGCGCCATAAGGATCGCTGTTGGCAGTTTCCGGAGCGCTTGGCAAATCTTCGTTGACGGCAACGACTTCGCCTGCAATCGGTGCATACACGTCGGACGCGGCTTTTACAGACTCAACCACACCGGCTTGCTCTTCGGCAGCCAGGTTTGCGCCGACTTCTGGCAGCTCGACAAACACGATGTCGCCCAACAGCTCTTGCGCGTGATGGGTAATACCGACGGTGATGGTACCGTCTTCTTCAAGGCGCAGCCATTCGTGGCTGGCAACGTATTTCAGTTCTGCTGGGATGTTGCTCATGGTTTGATACTCCATTGATAGGGGGTTATTTTCAGACGGCATCTGCATGAATCAATATCCACAGATGCCTTGTTCAATGTTTTCTACAAACGTCCGTATCGGACGACAATTAAAACCTGCTTTCAGACGACCCTTAACAAATAAAGGCCGTCTGAACCGATATTAATCAAATTGTTTTTGACCGTTGCGGACAAACGGCAGCTTCAGTACGCGTACGTCCACTTCTTTGCCGCGCATCAGCACTTTGGCGGTATCGCCGTCAAAGTCTTTCGGTACTCGTGCGATGGCGATGGATTGTTTCAGGCTGGGCGAGAATACGCCGCTGGTGGTTTCGCCTTTGCCTTTATCGGTCAACACTTCCATATGCGCGCGCAGGATGCCGCCTTTGTCGAGCAACAAACCGACCTGTTTGACGGCAACGCCTTTTTCTTTCAATGCCAGCAAAGCGGCTTTGCCGACGAAATCGCGGCTTTCGTCTTTCAAATCAACCGTCCAACCCATGCCTGCTTCGAGCGGGCTGGTGTCGTCGTCCATATCGTTGCCGTAGAGGTTCATGCCGGCTTCCATGCGCAGGGTGTCGCGCGCGCCGAGACCGCAGGGCTGTACGCCGGCTTGTTGCAAGGCTTTGAAGAATGCGACGGCTTCGGTGCCGGGTAGAATGACTTCGACGCCGTCTTCGCCGGTGTAGCCGGTGCGGGCGACAAACCAGTCGTTGCCCAAATCCGCGCCTTGGAACGGTTTGAGGTTGTGGACGACATCCGCCCATTCAGGTTTGACGGTCAGGAGTTTTTCAATGGCTTTAGGGCCTTGTACGGCAAGCATACCGAGGTCGTAGCGCGGATTGAAGGCGACGCCGAATTCTTGTCCGACTTTGTGGAACTGGGCGGTGTCTTTCTCGCGGGTCGCGCCGTTGGACACGATACGGTATTGGGTCTCGGCTTCGTTAGTACGGTAAACGATCAAGTCGTCAATCACGCCGCCGTTGTCGTTGAGCAGCGCGGAATAAAGGGCTTTGCCGACGAAGGCGAGTTTGGCAACGTCGTTGGCAATCAGTTTGCGGAAAAAGGCTTTGGCGTTCGCTCCGGCGACGTCGGTAACGAGCATATGGGATACGTCAAACATACCTGCGTCGGTGCGCACGGCTTCGTGTTCGGCGATTTGCGAACCATAATGGATGGGCAGCTCCCAGCCGGCAAAATCTACCAGCTTCGCGCCTGCATCTTGATGGGCTTGATGAAATGGGGTGGTTTTCAGAGCAGTCATTCTCAAGTTTCTCCGGATTTTTTGTTCAGATGCCACCCGCGCACCTGTGCGCGGATGACCCTATCTGTCCTTGAACCTGAGATTTTCGGCCGTATCCGCATGATAGCAAACCAGTCTGCTCACTGCTTTGCGCGGTTGTCTGAATGGTGGTTCAGACGGCCTTCTCCCCTTCGGTGGACGTTATTCAAACGCCGCTCTCCAGATTGTTTGTTTCAATGTGCAGTCCCTGATACCTGAGCGATTTAAGGGTGTCTGCGCCTTCGGTGGTTACATTGTAGTTGGGTGTAACACTCTCCTGCACATTTCCCGATTATGTCTTGAATCGGCGGTTTGGGCAAGTAGCCGACGAATATTTATGATATGAATATCCGTCTTTTTATTGGGGCGGCAAAACCTAAGTCTTTATAAAATTGTTAGCTATGCGGCAAATGTTTTTGCAAAAGTCCCAGGCCGTCTGAAGCCCTTACCCGTTTTTCCTATATAATTCTGTTTTTTCGATTTATCTGCGTCCATCATGAACCGCCTCAAACGCATTAAAACCATCCTCTGCACGCTCTACCGCTACCGCCTTGCCGAGCTGATTGCCTCGCTGGTCCGTCCGGGTTGGGCGCGGACTTTCCTCAATATGTTGCCGCAGTCGTCCAAGTTCAAACACGAGACGCCTGCCGTGCGCCTGCGTTTGGCGTTGGAAAGCCTGGGGCCGATTTTCATCAAATTCGGACAGGTATTGTCCACGCGTCCCGATTTGATTCCGCATGATTACTCGGTCGAATTGGCAAAGCTGCAAGACAAAGTCCCGCCGTTTGATGCGCAGCTTTCACGCTCGCAAATCGAAAAATCGCTGGGGCAATCCATCGAAACGCTGTACGCAGAATTTGAAACCGAGCCCGTCGCCAGCGCCTCCATCGCCCAAGTACACAAAGCCCGCCTGCATTCGGGCGAACAAGTGGCGGTCAAAGTCTTGCGCCCCAACCTTCTGCCCGTTATCGAACAAGATTTGTCGCTGATGCGCTTCGGCGCGGCTTGGGTCGAGCGTCTGTTTGCCGACGGCAAGCGTTTGAAACCGCGCGAAGTAGTAGCGGAGTTCGACAAATATCTGCATGACGAGTTGGATTTGATGCGCGAAGCCGCCAATGCCAGCCAGCTCGGACGCAATTTCCAAAACAGCGATATGCTGATTGTGCCTAAAGTGTTTTACGACTACTGCACCAGCGACGTGCTGACCATCGAATGGATGGACGGCACGCCCGTATCGGAAATCGCCAAACTCAAAGCCGACGGCATCGATTTGCACAAACTTGCCGATTACGGCGTGGAAATCTTCTTCACGCAAGTCTTCCGCGACGGCTTTTTCCATGCCGATATGCACCCCGGCAACATTTTGGTCGCCGCCGACAACCGCTACATCGCCCTCGATTTCGGCATCGTCGGCACGTTGACCGACTACGACAAGCGCTATCTCGCCATCAACTTCCTCGCCTTTTTCAACCGCGACTACCACCGCGTCGCCACCGCCCACATCGAATCGGGTTGGGTGCCTGCCGACACACGTGCGGAAGAATTGGAAGCCGCTGTCCGCGCCGTGTGCGAGCCTGTGTTCAACAAACCGATTTCGCAGATTTCCTTCGGCTTGGTGCTGATGCGCCTGTTTGAAGTCAGCCGCCGCTTCAATGTCGAAATCCAGCCGCAGCTGGTATTGCTGCAAAAAACGCTGCTCAACATCGAAGGCTTGGGCCGCCAGCTCGATCCCGATTTGGACTTGTGGAAAACCGCCAAACCGTTTTTGGTGCGCTGGATGAACGAACAGGTCGGCCCCAAAGCCCTTTGGCGCAACCTCAAAAACGAAGCCCCCGATTGGGCGCAAATCATCCCTTCCCTGCCGCGCAAAATCAGCGCGCTGATTGATGAAAACCGCCAGCAGGAAATGCGCGATGCCTATGTGCATCTGGTCAAAGTACAGCAACGCCAAAGCCTGTGGCTGGGTGTGATTGCGGTTGTTTTGCTGCTGATTTTGCTGTTTAAGTAAACCGTAATACAGCTTTAAACGACATAACAAAGGCCGTCTGAAATCGATTTTCAGACGGCCTTTTATATGCCGACCTATTCTTTTTTCTCGTGCTGAACATGTCCGCTTTCAACTTCAATATGCCGTCTGAAGCGCAAACCTGCAGCATGGTAAAACGGATGCGGCGAGAATTGGCGCGATACTTGCGAAGCGAAGATGCACGTCAGCAGCATCCAAAACAGCAAATTCTGTCCGCCCGTCATTTCCATTACCACCACGGCGGCGGTCAACGGCGATTGGGTCGCGGCGGCAAGGAATGCGGCCATGCAGAGCAAAACCGCGACATTGGACGCGTCGCCCAGTTGCGCGAAAGAAGCCATGTGTTCGCCTATCATCGCGCCGATGGTTAACGACGGCGTGAAAATGCCGCCGGGAATGCCTGCCCAATAGCTGAACACGGTTGCCGCCCATTTTGCGGCGGCCAAGCCGAACGGCGCTTCATACGCGCCTTTGAGTGCGGCTGCGGCTTCGTGATAGCCCGTGCCATAGGTTTTGCCTTGATAAAACGTACCGAGCAACGCCAGCAAAATACCCATCACAAAGGCGACCACCAACAAATGACGGCGGATGAAACTGCGCCAGCGCACCGGTGCGAATGCCGCCGCTCCGCGATACAAAAAGCTGCCGAACAATCCACCGGCCACGCCGCAGACTATGCCCGACACCGCGGCCCACATCAGCATATTTGGCAGCTCATGCCCTTGAAAACCTGAGAAATACGGGTTGTTGCCCTGTATCGCCACTTGAATAAAACCGGCCGCCAACACGCCCATCAGAATTTGACGTTCCCAACGCAAAAGCACGCCGCGCCCCAATTCTTCGATGGCAAACACCACGCCGGCTAAAGGCGCGTTAAACGCCGCCGCCAAACCGCCGGCCGCGCCTGCGGCAATCAAATCGTTTTCCTGCATGCCCCTAAACGCCAGCCCGTGCTTTTTACACCACGCGCCCCAAGCGTTCATCACTGCCGCACCCACTTGCACAGACGGCCCTTCCCTGCCGACAGACGCGCCAAACAGCATGGCGCAAAACGTCAGCGGAATTTTGAAAAAGGTTTCGCCCAAACGAATCAAACGGGTTTTCTGCGCACCATAAGGCAAAGACAAAGAGGCGATAACCTGCGGAATACCACTGCCGGAAGTGTACGGCGCAAATTTGCGCGTAAACCATGCCAAAAGAGGCAAACCCAGCGGCAAAGCCACCCACGCAAACCACGGATATTTCCCCACCAGCAAAGCGTTCCATCCCAAAGCCAAATCCGCCAAGTACGCAAACATCAAAGCCGTCAGAGCAACCAGTGCCGAGCCTGCCAGCAAAAACAGAAAGGCAATGCTCTTTTTCGACAGGCGTTTGGTTTGGCGGATTTTGTGGGCAAGGCGCGCCGCCCAAGTCTGGGGAAATTTCATAATAAACACGCAGTCAATGTGTTCAGACGGCCTTGATACTTTTCTCAAAGGCCGTCTGAACACAAGGATAAAGGTTTTTAAGAACGGTAATCCGCGTTAATCGACACATATTCGTGCGACAAATCGCAGGTATAAACAGCCGCCGTCGTATCGCCGCGTTGCAAATCGATGCGGACAGTGATTTCCGGACGGTTCATCACGGCTTGTCCTGCTTCTTCGGTATAGCTTTCCGCACGGCCGCCGTTTTCGGCAACCAACACGTCATCCAGCCACATTTTCAAAGCATCGACGTCCAAGTCTTCAATACCGGCATAGCCGACGGCTGCCAACAGACGGCCCAAGTTCGGGTCGGAGGCAAAGAAAGCGGTTTTCACCAAAGGCGAATGGGCGACGGCATAAGCCACTTTGCGCGCCTCTTCGCGGGTTTTCGCGTTTTGCACTTCAACCGTGATGAACTTGGTTGCGCCCTCTCCATCACGGACAATCGCATGCGCCAGTTCCAAAGCCAACGAACCGAGCAATGCCTTGAGCTGCGCATAGCGCGGATCGGCAGTATTGTCAATTTCGCTCTGACCGCAACGGCCCGTCGCCATAATCACGAAGCTGTCGTTGGTGCTGGTATCGCCGTCCACGGTAATCGTATTGAAACTTTCGTCTGCGATTTCTTGCGTCATCAGCTGCAAAATCGGTTGGGACACTTTGGCATCGGTAGCGATAAACGACAACATGGTCGCCATGTTCGGATGAATCATGCCCGAGCCTTTGGCGATGCCGGTCGCGCGGACTGTGTGTTTTTCGCCGACCAATCCTGTACGTGAAGCGGCTTTCGGTACAGTATCCGTCGTCATGATGGCACGCGCCGCGTCCGACCAGAATGCAGGGCGTACTTGCGGCAAAGCGGCCACGATTTTATCCACAGGCAGAGGCTCCAAAATTACGCCGGTCGAAAACGGCATAATCTGATTGGATTGGCAGCCGACCTGTTCTGCTGCCGCCGCGCACACTTTAATCGCGTCCAGACGGCCTTGTGCGCCGGTACCTGCATTGGCATTGCCCGTATTGATGACTAAGGCACACACGCCGTCTTGGTCAAACAGATGCGACTTGGCGATATGCACCGGCGCGGCGCAGAAACGGTTTTGCGTAAACACCGCGCCCACCGTATGTCCGCCGCCCAACACCATCAGCGTCAAATCGTCGCGGTCTTGTTGCTTGATGCCGGCACGCCCTGTAAACAGACGGATGCCGTCGATTTCCAACAATTCGTCTGCACGTTTTTCAGTCAAATTTACAGCCATATCATTTTCTCCTGTTTACACTATTTTCAGACGGCCTAAACGCTATACGCCCAATAAGGGAATCAAGATAGGCACCAATATCGCCGTCAACACGCCGTTGAGCGTCAAGCCCAAGCCGGCATATGCGGCCATACGGCGGCCGTATTCCAAAGACGCCGCAATACCCATCGCATGTGAGGCCGTACCCAAAGACATTCCCACTGAAGAAGGCATATACAACGCCCCTTTCAACACTTTATATCCGGCCATCTGTCCAAAAAGTCCGGCAATAATCACCGTTGCCGCCGTAATCGCTGGAATACCGCCGATAGACGCCGTGATTTCAATCGCAATCGGGTTGGTCACCGATTTGGAAGCCAGCGACAGAATCACTTCGCGCGAAGCGCCCAGCCATTTGGCAAAATACACACCCGTAACAATGCCTGTCACGCTGCCCGCCAACTGCGACAACACCACTGGCAACCACTGGCTGCGGATACGGTCCCAATTTCGATAAAGCGGCACGGCCAGCAACACGACTGCCGGTTTCAACCAAAAATCAATAAAGCGCGAAGCAGAATGATACAGCTCGTAATCGATGGCAAATACCTTCAAATACCCCATCAACACCAGCGTACTGATCAATACCGGATTACACAGCACATTCCCCGTGCGCGTCCGAATATGCACCGCCAAAGCATATACGGCCAAAGTCAGGAACAGCATGACTGAGGGCATGCGCAACAGCCCGTCTATATTCATCACATCCGCCTCCTGACCCACTCATGCACTTTGCCGGTCACCAACAATACGCAGATCGTACTGCCGATTGTGGCCGTCAAAATTGAAAACCAGTCGTTTGCAATCACGTCCAAATAGCTGATGACGGCCACGCAAGGCGGCACCAAAAACAAAGTCAGGTTTGCCATCAAAATGTCTGCCAGTTCTCCCACCCAAGACAATTTGACCCAGCCTGCCTGAAGCGCGGCAAACAGCAAAGCCATGCCGACAATACTGCCCGGCAGCTTCAACCCCAAAATCCAAACGGTTGCCTCGCCCAAAGCCAGGCAACCCAATACCACCAATAAGGCACGAATAAAATTCATTAAGCCGGTTTCTCCTTATCCTTTTTCAGACGGCCTCAAAAAATTTATTAATCATTGAATCATATCGTGCCACAGGCCGTCTGAAAAGGGAAGAAACGCCTTCCTTCAAGTTTAATGAAAGATAAGTATGATTACTCTAGCAGATTGGCTTAGGAATGTTGAAATCCCTACCCTGCTTTTTGTCTTTAACGGCCGCCGCAAACCGGGCATTCGGGATTGCGTCTCACCCCGTATTGCTGCCATTTTCCGCTCAATGCGTTATAGGTAGAAAGTTTGCCGTGCGACGGCGTACCGATACCGATCAGCACTTTAAGCGCTTCGGCGGCTTGAGTCGTTCCGATAACGCCGACCAACGGCGAAAAAACGCCGAACAATGCACAAGCACCGTCGCTGGCTTGTTCGCCGTCAAATAGGCAGGCATAGCAAGGCGTATCGGGAAGATCGGGACGGTACACGGCGATTTGTCCGTCAAAGCCGACGGCCGCTGCGGAAACCAAAGGCGTGCGCATGGCAACGGCGGCGCGGTTAACTGCTTGGCGTGTGGGATAATTGTCGGAACAATCAAGGATGATGTCGGCGGCGTTTGCCAATTCGACAAGCCTGGCCTCATCGAGAAATTCGGCAATAGCTGTAATGTGTGTTTGGCTGTTGATTTGTTTCAGACGGCCTTGCATCACCAAAGCCTTGTTTTTACCGATGTCGGCTTCGGTAAACGTGATTTGGCGTTGAAGATTGGTCTCGTCGATGGTATCGGCATCGGCAATCGTCAGGCTGCCGATGCCGGCGGCGGCAAGATACGGCAAGGCCGCCGCACCCAGCCCGCCGCAACCGACAACGAGCACATGGGCGGACAAGAGTTTTTCTTGGCCTTCGATACCGATTTCGTCAAGCAAGATATGGCGGCTGAACCGCAGGAGTTGTTGATCGTTCATCATAATAATAAGGCCGTCTGAAACCCAATGTTCAGACGGCCTGAGTGATTTAGAAATTAATATTTTCGTATGCGTTGTCAAACAGGAAAGGACGGCCTTCGCTGCTGGTTTCGGATTCGAGGCGGATGCCGCTGAGCATCATATTGCGGTCAACGTCTTTCATCATGTCGTAAACGCTCAAGAGCGCCAAATTGAGGCCGGCCAGGGCTTCGGTGGCAATGCTGCCGTTGCTGTGCGCTTGGACGGTCAGCGTAACCTTCAGGCAGGCCAACTCAACGTTAATATCGAAATCAACCTGCACGCCGATGATGCGGCCGGGCAGGTGCAGCGGAATCAGGTTGGCAGTCTGTTTGATGCTCTGAATGGCAGCAACGCGGGCAATGGTCAGGATACTTGCCTTTTCGGTGGCATTCTCTATCAACATCCTTATCGCCTGCTGGCTCATGTTGATAGTGCCGACGGCGACGGCGGTGTGTTGCTCAGGAAAATCGGGTTGGTTGGGAAATTCAATCATGGGTTTCTCGCCTCTGTTTTGATGGGCAATATTTTACGGCATTTTACAGACAGCGACCACGCGGCGGATACAGACGGCCGTTTTCCGGTTTGAAATGTATCGGGTGTTACCATTGGCAGTTTATAAAAATCTGCTATACAATGGATTCACGATACACCCAAATTAACATTTAAATAAGAGAAAAATCATGCAACTGCATATCTTGAATAATCCAAAAGATGCCGCTCTGGCAGCGGATGCGGAATTTTTAAAACAGTCTCTTTTCAATCTGCTACATGAGGAAGCGTCGCCTTTGGTGGTAGAAACCGTTAAGCTATTATCGACTTCAGACGACAGTGCTGCCCTGATTGAGAAGGTGTTGCCGCAATTGGACGAACAACAAACCCACGATTTAACCTTGGCCTGCGGCCTGTTCGCGCAGATTTTGAACATCGCCGAAGACGTACACCACGAACGCCGCCGCCAAATCCACGAAGAGGCCGGACACAACAGTGCCGAAGGCAGCCTGACGGAAACCGTGCGCAAGCTCAAAGCCGGAAAAGTCAACGGCAAAGCGGTGCAACAACAACTGGACAACACGGTCGTTACCGCCGTTTTGACCGCGCACCCGACCGAAGTACAACGCCAAACCGTCTTGAGCTTCAACCGCCGCATCCGCGCGCTGCTGCCGCAACGCGAACGCTGCACCAACCCCGAAGCACTGGCTCAGTTGCGCCGCGAAATCGACACTGTCCTTTTGGGCCTGTGGCAGACCAGCGAAACGCGCCGCCACAAACTCAGCGTCAACGACGAAATTAACAACGGTGTATCCATCTTCCCAATGAGCTTCTTTGAAGCCCTGCCTAAACTCTACCGCACAATGGAACGCGATTTTCAGACGGCCTATCCCGGTATCCGCGTTCCGAATATCCTTAAAATCGGCGGCTGGATCGGCGGCGACCGTGACGGCAATCCGTTCGTTTCTGCCGAAACCTTGCGTTTTGCGTTCAGACGGCATGCTGATGCAGTGTTCCGCTTCTATCGCGGCGAACTCGATAAACTCTACCGCGAATTGCCGCTCTCCATCCGCCGCGTCAAAGTCAACGACGACGTGATGGCACTGGCCGCCCTCTCGCCTGACGAAGAAATCGCCCGCACTGAAGAACCTTACCGCCGCGCCATCGCCTACATCATGGCACGCGCTATGGGCAAAGCACGCTCACTCGGTTTGGGCATGGGCTGCAAATTCGGCTTCCTCGAGCCTTATGCCACGGTCGAAGAGTTCCTCAACGACCTGAAAAAACTGCAACGCTCGCTCCAGGAAAACGGCAGCCAACTGCTGGCAGAAGGCCGTCTGGCCGACATTATCCGCAGCGTGTCCGTATTCGGTTTCTACATGATGCCGCTCGACCTACGCCAACACGCAGGCAAACACGCCGATGTGGTTGCCGAGCTTTTCCAACACGCAGGCTTGGAAGACTACAACAGCCTGAACGAAGAGCAAAAACAAGCCGCCCTGTTGCGCGAATTGAGCCATCAACGTCCGCTGTACAGCCCGTTCATCACATACAGCGACCATACCCGCCACGAACTGGCAATTTTCAACGAAGCGCGCAAAATCAAAGACGAATTTGGCGAAGATGCCGTTACACAAAGCATTATTTCCAACTGCGAACAACCCAGCGACCTGCTCGCCTTGGCATTGCTGCTGAAAGAAAGCGGCCTGTTGGTGGTGGAAAACGGCAAACCGCACAGCCGCATCAATATCGTGCCTCTGTTTGAAACCATCGAAGCACTCGAAAACGCCTGTCCGGTCATGGAAACCATGTTCCGCCTCGACTGGTATGACGCACTGCTCGAAAGCCGCGGCAACATCCAAGAAATCATGCTCGGCTACTCCGACTCCAACAAAGACGGCGGCTACGTTACCAGCTCATGGTGTCTGTATCAGGCCGAATTGGGCTTGGTCGAACTCTTCAAAAAATACGATGTCCGCATGCGCCTGTTCCACGGCCGCGGCGGCAGCGTAGGTCGCGGCGGCGGCCCATCTTACCAAGCCATTTTGGCGCAACCTGCAGGCAGTGTTGCCGGACAAATCCGCATTACCGAGCAAGGCGAAGTCATTACCGCCAAATACGCCGACCCGGGCAATGCCCAACGCAACTTGGAAACCTTGGTTGCCGCGACTTTGGAAGCCAGCATCCTGCCGGACAAAAAAGACCCTGATGCCAAACTGATGCAGGATTTGTCGGACGTATCGTTCAAATACTACCGCGAACTGATTACCCACCCCGACTTCATCGACTACTTCCTGCAAACCAGCCCGATTCAGGAAATCGCCACCCTCAACCTCGGCAGCCGTCCCGCCAGCCGCAAAACCTTGGCGCGGATTCAGGACTTGCGCGCGATTCCGTGGGTATTCTCATGGATGCAAAACCGCCTCATGCTGCCGGCTTGGTACGGTTTCGGCAGCGCAGTGGAAACCTTGTGCGAAGGCAATCCCGACACACTGGCCGCGCTGCGCGAACACGCCCAAAGCAACCCGTTCTTCCAAGCCATGCTCTCCAATATGGAGCAAGTGATGGCGAAAACCGACATCACCTTGGCGGAAAACTATGCCGGCTTGAGCGAATCGCCCGATAAAGCAAAAGTCATCTTCAGCATGATCAAGGAAGAATACCAACGCAGCCGCAAAGCACTGCTCGACCTGCTGCAAACCGAAGAGCTCCTGCGCGACAACCGCAGCCTCGCCCGTTCTCTTGCCTTGAGGATTCCATATCTGAACGCCCTCAACGGCCTGCAAGTCGCCATGCTCAAACGCCTGCGCAAAGAGCCCGACAATCCTCACGCCCTGCTGATGGTTCACCTGACCATCAACGGCGTGGCGCAAGGTTTGCGTAATACCGGTTAAGGCAGCACGAGAAAAAGGCCGTCTGAAACAATTTTCAGACGGCCTTTTATCATAAGAACACACCAGCATTGCAGCTGTTTTGAGTACTTCCACAATATGCTATAATCCGCCGTTAAACTTTTATCTTTTCAGGAAAAACCATGAGCTTGAAATGCGGCATCGTCGGTTTGCCCAACGTCGGCAAATCCACCCTCTTTAACGCGCTGACCCAATCGGGTATCGAAGCGGCAAACTATCCTTTCTGTACCATCGAACCCAACGTCGGCATCGTTGAAGTCCCCGATCCGCGTATGGCCGAATTGGCAAAAATCGTCAATCCGCAAAAAATGCAGCCTGCCATCGTCGAATTTGTCGACATCGCCGGTTTGGTTGCAGGTGCGAGCAAAGGCGAAGGCTTGGGCAACCAGTTCCTCGCCAACATCCGCGAGACTGACGCGATTGTTAACGTTGTGCGCTGCTTTGACGACGACAACATCGTTCACGTTGCAGGCAAAGTCGATCCGATTGCCGACATTGAAACCATAGGCACCGAGTTGGCACTTGCCGACCTCGCCAGCGTCGAAAAAGCCATCGTCCGCGAAGAAAAACGCGCCCGCTCAGGTGACAAAGACGCGCAAAAACTGGTCGATTTGTGCAAAAAACTGCTGCCTCATTTGGATGAAGGCAAACCTGTACGCTCCTTCGGTTTGGACGCAGAAGAACTCGCCATGCTCAAACCGCTGTTCCTGCTGACTGCCAAACCTGCCATGTACGTCGGCAACGTTTCCGAAGACGGTTTTGAAAACAACCCGCACCTCGACCGCCTGAAAGAATTGGCTGCAAAAGAAAACGCGCCGGTTGTGGCCGTTTGCGCCGCGATGGAAAGCGAAATCGCCGAACTGGAAGACGACGAAAAAGCCGAATTCCTTGCCGAAATGGGCTTGGAAGAACCGGGCCTGAACCGCCTGATTCGTGCCGGCTACGACCTCTTGGGCCTGCAAACCTACTTCACCGCCGGTGTCAAAGAAGTCCGCGCTTGGACCATCCACAAAGGCGACACTGCGCCACAAGCCGCCGGCGTCATCCACACCGACTTTGAACGCGGCTTCATCCGCGCCCAAGTTATCTCCTACGAAGATTTCATCGCTTTAGGCGGAGAAGCCAAAGCCAAAGAAGCAGGCAAAATGCGCGTAGAAGGCAAGGAATATGTCGTGCAGGACGGGGATGTGATGCACTTTTTGTTTAACGTATAAACCAAGCAAAACGCTTTTTCAGACGACCTTTGCCAAATCAAGGTCGTCTGAAACATTGAAGGAAACCCAATGACCTCCGTTATCCAAGACTTGAAAGCGCGCGGTCTTATCGCGCAAACTACCGACATCGAAGCCTTAGACGCTTTGTTGAACGAACAAAAAATCGCCCTCTACTGCGGTTTCGACCCGACGGCCGACAGCCTGCATATCGGCCACTTGCTGCCTGTATTGGCATTGCGCCGTTTCCAACAGGCGGGCCATACGCCGATTGCTTTGGTGGGTGGTGCGACTGGTATGATCGGCGACCCCAGCTTCAAAGCGGTGGAGCGCAGCTTGAATTCCGCCGAAACCGTTGCCGGCTGGGTAGAAAGCATCCGCAACCAACTGAAACCGTTTTTGAGCTTTGAAGGCGAAAACGCCGCCATTATGGCGAACAATGCCGACTGGTTCGGCAGCATGAACTGCCTCGACTTCCTGCGCGACATCGGCAAGCATTTTTCCGTCAACGCCATGCTGAACAAGGAATCCGTCAAACAGCGTATCGAGCGCGATGACGTAGGCATTTCCTTCACCGAGTTCGCCTATTCCTTGCTGCAAGGCTACGACTTTGCCGAATTGAACAAACGCCATGGCGCGGTTTTGGAAATCGGCGGCTCCGACCAATGGGGCAACATTACCGCCGGTATCGACCTGACCCGCCGTCTGAACCAAAAACAAGTATTCGGCCTGACCCTGCCGCTGGTCACCAAATCCGACGGCACCAAATTCGGCAAAACCGAAGGCGGCGCAGTATGGCTGAACGCGAAGAAAACCTCGCCGTATCAGTTCTACCAGTTCTGGCTGAAAGTTGCCGATGCCGATGTGTATAAGTTTCTGAAATACTTCACCTTCCTGTCTATCGAGGAAATCGACGCCATCGAAGCGAAAGACAAAGCCAGCGGTACCAAACCTGAAGCGCAACGCATTCTCGCCGAAGAAATGACCCGCCTGATTCACGGCGAAGCCGCCCTGCAAGCCGCGCAGCGCATTTCCGAAAGCCTGTTTGCCGAAGACCAAAGCAGCCTGACCGAAAGCGACTTTGAGCAGCTGGCCCTCGACGGCCTGCCGACTTTTGAAGTTTCCGAGAGCCTCAACGTGGTTGAGACTTTGGTGAAAACCGGTTTGGCATCTTCTAACAAAGAAGCGCGCGGTTTTGTGAACAGCAAAGCGGTATTGCTCAACGGACAAGCCGCCGAACTGAACAATCCGAACCACGCCGCCGAACGACCCGACGATGCCTATCTGCTGACCGACGCGCACAAACGCTTCGGCAAATACACCATCATACGGCGCGGTAAACGCAACCACGCTTTGTTGGTTTGGAAATAATCTTTAAACATTAAACACATCGTTTAAAACAATCATGCCGTCTGAAATCAGCCACGCTTTTTTTCAGACGGCATTTTCTATTGATGATATTCAGTTTTCCAAAAAGAAAGGGCAGGTTTTGCACCTGCCCTTCTATTAAGCCAATTTCCTTAAGAAACTTTTATCCCCAGCTTACTGCAAACGTTCATTTTCTTGACGGACGGCATTCACCACATCTGCGCCAAACAAAGCGTTGACATCGGTTTCATCAAACACATACTTGGTATGGCAGAAATCGCAATCGATTTGAATGCTGCCTTGTTCCGCCACCACACCGCCAACTTCCTGACCGCCAAGCATCAACAGCATATCGCTGACTTTGCCGCGTGAGCAGGTGCAGGCAAATTCAATGGCTTCCGGTTCAAAAACGCGGGGCGGGGTTTCATGATAAAGGCGGTAAAGGGCGTGATGCGCATCCAAACCGGTCAATTCTTGCGGGGTAAGCGTTTGCGCAAGCGTAGTCACATGCTCCCACGCGGCATCATCCAATTCTTCCTCCGGCAGACGTTGCAGCAATAATGCACCTGCGGCTTGATCGTCGGCGGCAAGCGTAATATAGGTATCGAGCTGCTCGGAACGTTTCATATAGTTGACCAACATTTGCGCAATGCTGTCGCCTTCTAGCGGGACAACACCTTGCCATGGGTCGGCATCTTTAGGCTGATGGGTCAAAACGAACACGCTGTTTTCGCCCAACAGCTCAGTCAGGCTTTCATCATCACGGATTTCAGCAGTTTCGTCCCAACGTGCGGTAGCGCGGACAGTATTTTCAGAAGTCGCTTCCACCACCAACATCTTCAGACGGCCCTGACCTTGAACCTGAACAATCAGCGCGCCTTCATTTTTAAGGTTGGCAGACAATAAAGCACCGGCAGCCAGCAATTCGCCCAATGCGCGACGGATGGCGACAGGATAATGTTTTTGGTTGACGATGTGGTGCCAAACCTTTTCAAGGCGGATGTGCATGCCGCGGATAGGCATATCGTCGAAGATAAAGCGTGTACGGATATCGCTGTGATTTTGTGTCATGTCAGTCTCTGAAAATAAATCAATGAATGCCGTTTATATGGTTGCAGCGGCGGATAAATCAAGCGAAACCGTGTTTGATGTTTTTCTAGTTTGTTTGGAAACAAGGGTTTAACGCAAAATAACAGCAGTTTTTTTTGCCAAAAAGACAGTTTTTGAATACAATCAAGCAGATAACAAGAGAATGATACGGGATAACATCTCAGAAACCGGCAATGTGCCTGCAATCGGCAGGGAATGCCTTCTGAAACGGAAGTTTTTATAATGAATTTTTTACTCCGGCTCGCAGCAGTTTGGACTTCGGTCGCCATGCTCGCGAGCGTCAATTTTTCTTACGCCGATGATTTGGAAAACCTGATTACCACCCGTCAGCATGTTTTAAACCAATTCAACGACAACGCCAACGTTTACGACAATACGCGTCAAGCAACCCCTGTCCACCCCGTCAATACACACCCCGCTCCAAGCAACAATACGCGCGCACCTTCAGGCAATGCAGACGAATTGATCGGCAGCGCCATGGGCTTGCTCGGCGTGGCCTACCGCTACGGCGGCACATCGGCTTCTACCGGCTTTGACTGCAGCGGCTTCATGCAACACATCTTTAAACGCGCCATGGGTGTAAACCTGCCGCGCACCTCTGCCGAACAGGCGCAAATGGGCGTTGCCGTGAGCCGTTCGGAATTGCAGCCGGGCGACATGGTCTTTTTCCGCACCATGGGTCCCGGCCGTATTTCCCACGTTGGCCTTTACATCGGCAACAACAATTTCATTCATGCGCCGAGAACGGGCAAACGTATCGAAATTACCAGCCTCGGCCACAAATATTGGAGCGCGAAATACGCCTTCGGCCGCCGCGTGAAGAAAAACGATCCATCCCGTTTCTTGAATTGAGGTGCATGATGGCAATGCCGCAAATGCCCAAATGGTATGACGATGACGGTCAGATTGTTTCCTGCACCGAAAAAGTCAAAGTCATGACCGAAAACTTGAACGAACTGTACCAAATAGCGCAGGACGCATTTGAAGACGCGCTGCTGATGGGTTGTTCCGAAAAACAGCTACGCGAATACTTCCGCGACTTAATGGCCGGACTGGAAAACCCTTATCAAAAAAACGGTTAGTTATTCGATCCATACAAAAAAGGCCGTCTGAAAGTTTTTCAGACGGCCTTATATATTGCGCCCTATCACAGGGGCATTTTTAACATAAATAAAGCCCCTTTAACAAAGGGGCTTTTTTATGTGCATCGTCTTTTATACAGTCAATCCAGAACCTCCAACATCCCCAAAATCTTTTATTGTGCGCATCTTCAAAGATGACGAACAACGCACACAATGTCTTAAAACAATCAACATCCCTATTTCTTCTCCAGATCATCTTTTTCATGCAAAAAACGCAGCCGATGAATACGGCCGGTTGTCCGTTCGTGAAATTATGAGTAAGGAACTCCCACAATGATGAATCAGGAAATTAAGAAAGCGCGTATAGCCGCCTTTGGCGGTGTCAGCGTAAGCGACACGCCAAAGGCGGATTCACGCGCGCCGATGGCGCCCCCCTTATCTAACAGGGGGGGAGCAGAAACCGAAGCGGCTTCATGTACCGAACAGGAAACCTTTGAGAAATACACCACGTTTCTTACTGATTCAAAAGGCCGTCTGATTGAAGTGCCTTTGCGTCGTGGCAAAGCCAATTCCGCTTTCATCGACCAAATCAGTTTTTCAATCCACGAAGATACCTTTTCCCTGCTCGCCGGTTATCCATTGGTTGCCGATGATGAGTATATCGTCCGCGCATCTATGGTTCTGGCCGATATTTTTGGTTTCGGTATTACCGAAAAAGCCAAGCATTCAGGTGGTCGTTTTTATGATTCCTGCTGGTTGATGGGTACAGACAATGCCCAATATGGCCGCGTTCATTTCGGTGGGCAAAACAATACCATGCTCATTGAAGTAACAGCCACGGGTTGCAATGCAGCATCTGACGGTTGGGAATCAAGACTTTATAACTTCATCATACAGGCTGTACGTCCCAAAATTACCCGTATCGACATTGCCAAAGACTTTTTTCAAGGCGAATACACGCCCGAGCAGGCCAAATCCGACCGCCTCGCAGGTAAGTTCACAAACCATCACATGATGCCTGATGGCGAATCGGTCGGTACGGATTGGGAATCAAACAACGGTAAGGGCAAAACCTACTATGTAGGCTCCCGTGAATCGTCCAAATACGTTCGCGTTTATGAAAAAGGTAAACAGCTCGGCGACAAAGAAAGCCAGTGGGTGCGTTTTGAAATTGAATTCAAAGCCAAGGATATTGTGATTCCGTTCGAAGTATTGACAGTTCCGGGTGAATACTTCGGAGGTGCATACCCTGTATGCGCCCAATTCCAAGAGAAAGCCGAACGAATCGAAGCAGTGAAAAAGAATCTTGAATTGACCTTTGAACGCTGCATCGAAGTAGCGAAAAACCAAGTTGGCCGTGCCATCAATGCCGCGAAATCCATGTTTCCGCAAAAAGATCGCTCGGAAATCTTAGCCATGTTCGAAGCCGATCATGACTTATTGCCCAAACGCTTAAGCCTTGAAGTTTATTCATGTACCGAAAACCACGCACCGGCCATACACGATAAGCCAGAAGGCAGTTTATGGCTTAATGAATCCGCCCAAATTTTACTTGAAATGGCCATTGAACAAAAAAACAAAATGACGAAGCTCATTGAGGCCAAGCATGAACAAGATTATTTGAATCTGATGTATGACCGATATGCATGTAGATTTTAAAAGGCAAAACGCTGCCGCCTTCAAGTGCAGTGTATTTAATAAGGAAACATATCATGCAAATGCAAATTCAAGGTCAAATCATGGGCGTTAAACGCTTTAACGGCCAAATCGACGGTAAAACCTTTGACTATTGCCGCGTCATCGTGTCTACACCGCTCGACAGCAGCCAAGGCAACGCATTAGGCAGCTCGGCCACAGAATATGACTACGGTGGTTCCGTTAACTTCGAACAGTTCAAAAGCCTTTCATTCCCATTCGAAGCCGCTTTAACGGTTGAACTCGTTACCAATGGCAAAAGCCAGAAACTGAAAATTCTCGGCTTCCAGCCCAAAGCACCAAACAAAGGCTAAAACATGACAATTACCCGCGTTTACATTGTTCAGTCACGGGAAACGGGCGATTTCCTTTATCCGTCTGATACGGGTGATGTGGGGCATACACCGTTTGTCAATGAAGCTGGTTATTTCTACGATCGAAACGAAGCGGTAGAAACCGCGTTATCCGAAATCGGTGAAAACTTTATTGTCTTCAGCTTTTTATCAGAATTTTAATTCAGGCTACGGGTGCGGTCTGAATCATAGAAAAAGCACCTATTAAATTTTGTTTAACTCACTAAAGGAAAACATCATGAAATTGATGAACACTTGCCGTAAATACGGCGCAAAACTGGCTGTTGTTGCCGCTGCTCCTCTGGCTTTCGCTACTCAAGCATGGGCCGAAGTACCTGAAAGCGTGAAAACCGACTTGGCCACTGCAAAAACTGATGCATTGTCCGTTGCCGCCACCGTACTGGGTATTATCGCTTCAATCTTCGCTATCCAGTTGATCCGCCGCGTATTGCGTTAATGTGAAGCACATTTCAGACGACCCCTTAAAGGTCGTCTGAATATTAATTGATATGAGAATCTAAATAATGGGCTACCAAGTCGGAAATAATTGTTATGCAACCCGTCAGGATGCCGAAAACGTCTATTTCAGTTTAGTGCCTCCCAAAATTGGCGATGACGGAAAGCTGTATCAGCTTAATTTTACAAAGTTTGGTTGGAAATATGGGGAACAGATTTTAAAAGCTGAATTGCCTGAGTGTAACCCGATAGATAGCATGAAAGACGGATCCTATATAGGCTGGTCAGTAGTTGCCATCATGGCAGCGGTTTGGGGTATTAGGTTGATATGGCAGAAATTAAGGTAAAACCATGATGGATTTTTATTTTTATCTTGGTGTGTTCGTTCCGGTCTTGGTGGGCTGGATGATTTTTAAATGACGTGGCTATATAATCTAACTTTCAGCAACCATTACGAAAGTTAGTATTATGCTTCTCAAAAATGAAAAAGATTTTTTCTATATCTCTGAATTTGAATTGGATGAGCTATCTAAACTCTATTTAGATAAACCTTTATCTTATGTTTTTTATTTATTTTTAAAAGAAACTGAATATTTAAAAAAATTCTCAATGAATAAGTGTATGAATTTTTATAATAGAATTGTTTTTGATAAATCCTGTTTTGAAATTCTATTTAAAGATGATTCAGTTTTCAGTATAGGAAATGGCGAAATAAATGTTACGGGTTTTAATAATAATTTTTCTGTTTGTATTCAGCTTTAATTCTTATGCTACAGATTTACAGGTTAGAAACGGCAAGCTAAGTTATCCGTTAACTAAGGAATTTAATGAAAATGGCTTTAGAGCATGGAAAGTAATAGGCGGTGGTATAGAGCAGGAATATCAAGCTAGATTTGATAAAAGTTTACATGTAAGAGATGCTTCTACAGGCTTTAGATCTACCTCAACTGTACCTGTAACATTACAAGCACGAGTATCCCGAAAAGCCGTCTTATCAGGCGCATTTGGCCTGGTAAAAGCAGGCGCAAAACTTGGTTTAAAAGCTGCTCCTTATGTTGGAGCTGCTTCATATGCTTATGATGCCTATCAATTTTTAAAAGGTGATTTAGAAAAAGAAGGTTACAAATGGAATGAAGTCAGCGAAGAATTTTTGAAAGAATGGCCCGCTAGAAACTGTCTTGTCAATCGAGATAGTGAAGGTAGATTGATAAAGGTCGCGTGTTATGGTGTCGACAGTTCTGTCTTAAGTGCTTACAGAAAAGGCGGTCAAAGCCGAATAGAAGCTGAACAACTTATGAAAGGCAAAATGGAAAAACTAGCGGGTCCATTTTGGGATCAAGAAAAAATTGCATTGGACAAAGAAAGAGGCGAACAATTTTGGGAATTTTATAGCCTTGATGCATGTTATTTTAATATGAATGGCGGAGGTTGTTCTGTGATATATGGAGGTGATGGAAGAAGCACGATTTCATTTCAATTATACATCAGAGACACAGAAGTCCTTGATCAACAAACATTTCTGAAAATCGCTACCCAATCTATTGATGGAAACCCAACGCCATTTGTCAAAGGCACCGGATACCCTGAATATAACGAAAAAGTGTCAGTCCCTGCCGGTACTGTTGTAACCATTGGCCCTATAACCCCCGAAAACGGCAAACCGGTTCAAATTACCATTACTTTCGGAAAAGATTCAAACGGAAACACTACGGCAGAAGTAGCAACAACACAGCGCCCCGACCTCACACCGGGCGGATCTGAAGCACCCAATACAAAGCCTGATCCAGATCCTACGCCTAATCCTGATGGCAAGCCTGATAAAAAGCCAGATGATAAACCCGATCCAGATGGTAATCCTGATAAACGTCCAGATCATAAACCTGACCCGGATGATGACCCTTCTGATAAAAGAAAAGAAGATAAAAAAGATGACAAGAAAGAAGAATCAAAAGGCTTACTTTGTAATGTTTTCCCTGACATATTAGCTTGTTCAGAAAAAGGCGATGTAGAGGAACAAGAAGAACCTTTCAAAATTCCTCATACAAATAACGATACAACATTTAGCCCTGATTTCTTCCTGCCCGATAATGGTGTTTGCCCTGCTCCAAGAACTGCAACCTATTTGGGCATAACCATGGAATTTAAATATGACATGATTTGTAATTTTGCCGAAATGATACGCTTCCTTGTGATTGGTATCGCAGCGGTAGCAGCAGCATTTATCATGTTTTCAAGTAGAAAGGACTAAAGCATGAAAGCTGCGTTTTTCGCCATATTACAAAGGCTATTAACCTATATTGTTGCAAAAGTATTTATTGCACTTGGCATTAGTTTTGTAACCTTTACAGGTTTTACAGTTGGATTAGGTTTTATAAAAGACTACGTAAAAAATCAGTTCAACTCAATGCCATCAGACATTATTCAAATTGTCATGATGGCAGGTTTCGGCCATGCATTAGGTCTGATATTCGGCGCATTCGCCTTTAATGTAGCAATGCAAAGCATAAGCAAACTGTCATTCATACCGGGTGGAGGTAAAAATAAATGATTATTCTACAAACAGGCGTTCCGGGTAGCGGCAAGACTAGCTCTATCGTCAATATGTTGATGACAGATGAAAGCTACACACATTTTACTGATAAAGACGGCGTCAAGAAAAAACGCCCGCTCTTTGTTAACGGCATTCCCGAACTCAAAATAGAACATGAAGAACTTTCAGACGAACAAATCAAATCCCAGCCGTTTCAAGATTTCCTCCCTTATGGTTCGCTCGTTATCTGTAGGAAAACGTTGCGTTGTTTACAC
>NZ_KV810237.1:0-9435 GCF_001812735.1 Neisseria sp. HMSC069H12 | reverse complement strand
TGTGGTGTAAACAACGCAACGTTTTCCTACACCTGATAAAACTCTCAGGCCGTCTGAAAACACAGCTGTGCGGTTTGAGTTGTCTGCTTGATATATCAGTTTCATAAAAAGCAAGATATTAAGCAAATTACGTTAAAATAATGCCTTCTGAGTTAATGACATCATTTGCTCAAAAGGCATTATTTTTTATAACACGACACGAAATGTAGGAAAACTTATGCACTCATCCATACAAAGCCGGTTTGCCCCAATTTTATACGTCTTGATTTTCTTTGCCGGATTTTTGGCAGCACAAGTTTGGTTTAATCAGCAAGCCTATTTGACCAACCTTCCCCTTTTGGTCACTGCCATTTCTGCCGTTGCATTTGTTTGGTTGATTTGGGCTGTCGTCTCTGCGCGATCCAAAGCAAAAAGCAAGATGTTGCATCGTGAGCAGCTGATTCAAAAAGAAAGCATTCATCCTGTTTTGCATGCGACGTTGCAGCGTTCTGACGGTCAAACGGATTTATTGGTTTTGATTGTCCGCAATAGCGGTAAGGGCTTGGCGAAGAATGTGCGTTTTGAGGTAGAGTCTTTGCCGGATCACTTGCCGAGCAAGCTGGTCGCCGATGCGGTTATGCGCTTGGAGATGTTTTCCGGCGGTGTGGATATGCTGGCATCGGGCGAATTGTATGGCGGCGTGTTTGCAAGCATGTTGGCGCTGGCTGCCGAATTGCCGGACCAGACATTTGGCGGCGTGTTGAAACTGAAGGCCACTTATGAAAATGCCTTTGGCGATCAATGCACTTCTGAAAGCATTTTGGATTTGAGCATACTGAATTTCAATTTGTCAGAAATTAAATCCAGTGGCGAGCAAAAGCCCCGCAAGAAATTGTTGTATTGATATTTAAAATATGCAGGCCGTCTGAAACCGAAATACTTGTTTTCAGACGGCCTGTTGTTATTTTTCAAATGATTTTTGAAGAAAAAGAGGCGTATCGGGTATAATAATCAAAGAATTTGAAACGGATTGTCAGGATCGGCAAGCCGTCTCATCATTGTCGTATTTCAAAACCTTACTGATATTTTTTCAATAATCTGTTGCTATGTATCGGAACTTTTTCTGATGTTGGCACTGGCGAAATATTCCTTCAGCCATTTACTCTCAGGAAGCTGCTTATGTTAGTGTGTAATCCTTATGAAGTTGTGATCCATGGTACGACCAGCAAAGGCAAGATTTTCCGACCAAGCGACTGGGCGGAGCGCCTGTGCGGTATTTTGTCTTCCTTTACTAAAGACAACCGCCTTTCCTATTCTAATTGGGTGCGCCCGATTTTGGTGGACAATGTCCGTTGTGTGGCGGTCGATAAAAAGTTGGAAGAAGACAATCCGCAAATGTTCCGTTTCTTGATGGACTTTGCGGCGGATAATGATTTGCGCGTGATTGACTGCAAAGCCTTGCTTAAAGAACAAGAGAGCAAACAGCAGGGCGAAGTGCCGGTCGAGCGCGTTTTGTTGGCGCAGGCGATTGAAGAAAAACATGCCGCCGAGCGTGCGGAAGCGGCCAATGCGCAGCCTGAGCCTCAAGCTGCCGCACCAGTGGTCGGCGTATTGCGCGAAATTCCGCCGGAAGAAACTGCAACTGCTTTTGCGGCCTTGAGTATTCTGCGTTCATCGTTGACCGATATTCACCGTTTTGTCGAACAAATCAACGAGCATCAGCGCAAAACCGGCTACCGTCTGCTGGGTATTTTTGAAGAAGGCAAACAAAATGCCGTAGCCGTATGCGGTTTCCATACTGCACATAACTTGGCCAGCGGTTACCATATCCATATTGATGATCTCGTAACCATGCCGCAATGCCGCCAAAAAGGCTATGCTTCTCGCTTGTTGGAAGAAGTACGTAAAATCGGTGCGGAAACCGGCGCGACCAAAATCCATCTGAATGTCCATGTGAATCATGACCGTGCCGATGCCCATCGTCTCTACTTCAAAAACGGATTTGAAATCTGCGCTTACCATTTCCGTTGCGACCCGAAATAATTTTTGTAGAAAGAGGGAATTCAATGTTGAAGATTTTGACTGCGGCTGTTTTGACACTGAGTTTGGCAGCCTGCGCATCAGGCAGCGGAGGCAGCTCGCAAATGTATGGTGAGATTAAGGCTGGTGTAGAAACCAGCCATCAACGTTGAGACATACAATGACAAGGCCGTCTGAAATAGGTTTTCCTGTTTCAGACGGCCTTTTTGCAGCTTGATTAGAGGGTCGTGGAGGTGTCGTCAGTGGCAACAGTCCGATGCAGGCGATACCAATTGTACAGGCGTAAGATGCACAAGAAAGCGATGATGGGCATACAGGCCGCGGTAACCAGATAACGCGGGTTGCTGAAGTTTAAAACGTTGTGACCGGAAAGCAGCGACAAAGCGGCATGCAACCATTCCCATAAAGACGAAATGCTGAATGCCAAAACAGCCAACAGGCCGAGGGTTCGGAAAATACCGATGGGCAGGATTTGTTGGCGTAATACAGCGCGGTTGAGTTGGAACAAAACAATCAAACCGAAGCCGATGATGCAGACCATGCCGCCGTTGGCGACGATTTGCAGGCTGTTGAAGGCAATGTCGGGTGTGACGGAAATGGTACCAGATTGGTTGGAGGCGGTTTGTTGCAAATTTAAGCCTTGCATGACATTGAGTACGAAACCGTAGATTAGGTCGGCCAAAACGATGCCGATGGGTAGCGGAGTCAAAAAACGTTTCATGGATCAGTTGAGTA
Source organism: Neisseria sp. HMSC069H12 (assembly GCF_001812735.1). Lineage (NCBI taxonomy): Bacteria > Pseudomonadati > Pseudomonadota > Betaproteobacteria > Neisseriales > Neisseriaceae > Neisseria > Neisseria sp. HMSC069H12. The sequence goes on along the minus strand of NZ_KV810237.1, from coordinate 6,681 downwards.
TTCTATTAGTATGAGGGAGGCCGTCTGAAAATCAAAAATGACGACGTGAGAGTGTATTGTATCCGATAGAAAAGTAGGTTAATGCAAAAATAAATTTAGTTTAAGTCAGAAAATCATGTAATTTTACGCCAACATTATTGCATTGAGAGTACAATCTTTTTCATTATCAAACGTGGAATCAACAGGAAAGGACGTTTACATGAGCGAATTGCAACGTGATTTAACCCGTATCAGTCACAATACCAAAATTGTCGCCACATTGGGTCCGGGCAGCAACAATGTGCAATTGTTGGAAGACATGATCCGTGTCGGCGGTCTGAATGTCATCCGTTTTAACTTCAGCCACGGTACCCCTGAGTTCCATGAAGAAAACGCCCTCATCGTGCGCGAAGCCGCGAAACGTGCAGGTCAGGAAGTGGCTATTCTTGCCGACTTGCAAGGCCCGAAAATCCGTGTCGGCAAAATTGCCGGCGGCAGCATCGAGCTGAATAAAGATGAAACCTTAATTTTGGATGCCGCGCTTGAAGGCGAAGGCACACGCGAAGCGGTGGGTTTGGACTACCGTGATTTGCCGAATGACGTCGTTGCCGGTGATGTTTTGTGGCTGGATGACGGCCTGTTGACCTTGACTGTTGAGGCGGTTGAAGGAAGTAGGATTATTACAAGAGTTGAAAACAGCCATGTGCTGAAAAGTAATAAAGGTATCAATAAACGCGGTGGCGGCCTGTCTGCCGGTGCGTTGACCGAAAAAGACTTCCGTGACCTGAAAACGGCGATTGCCATCGGTTGCGACTACTTGGCCATCAGCTTTGTGAAATCTGCTGAAGATCTGCACATCGCACGCGCCAAAGTCGAGGAAGAAATGAAAGGCAGTACAGCCGTACGTCCCGGTTTGGTTTCCAAAATCGAGCGCGTAGAAGCCATTGAAAATCTAGACGAAATCATCCTCGCCAGCGACGGTATTATGGTTGCCCGCGGCGACTTGGCAGTGGAAGTCGGTCATGCCGCCGTTCCTGCCCTGCAAAAACGCATGATCCGCCGCGCCCGTGAGTTGCGCCGCTTCAGCATTACCGCGACCCAAATGATGGAATCCATGATTACGAATCCCGTACCGACCCGTGCCGAAGTGAGCGACGTGGCCAATGCGGTATTGGACGGTACCGATGCGGTAATGTGTTCCGCTGAAACTGCGGTGGGTGCGTATCCGTTTGAAACGGTCAGCCAAATGGCGGTTATTTGTGCGGCGGCCGAAAAAGAGCAGGACTCCCTCAATGGCGTTATCGAGCCAGTTGAATTCCAAGATCCTCTCAGCACCAACTTGGCGATTGCCCGCGGCGCGGTTACCGTAGCGCGCGCAGTTCACGCCAAAGCGATTGTCGCCCTGACCGAAAGCGGCTCAACCGCCTTCGAAATCAGCCGCCACAACATCACTTTGCCGATTTTCGCCCTGACCCCGAGCATTTCCGCACAACGCCGCATGGCGATGTATCGCGGCGTGCGTTCGATGATTTTGGCGACCAGTACCGACCACGATACTGCGCTGAACGAAGTGGAAGCTGTGTTGATCGAACACCAAATTCTGTGTTCTGGCGACCAATACATCATTACCAGCGGCTCGAAAATGCGTGAATCCGGTTCGACCAACACATTGGAAGTGCTGCAAGTCAAATAATCGAATCAATGTTTTACTAAGTGGAAAAGCAGGCTGCCTTCAGCCTGCTTTTTTGTATTTTGGATATTTGTTATGTAAAAAACCGGTATTATGTAGCAGTTGCACAAAGATTTAACCGATTAAAAACCTTAAAATCCCTATTGAAATTTTCCGTGTCTTATGACAACAAAGTATTGCTCATCGGCGGTGAAACAGAAGGCGGCAAAGCGTTAACATCTGTTCAAACAATGAGCTATGACGGCAAACAATTAAAAGTAGAATAATCTTCTTTTATTCCAAAGAAAAAGGCTTAACCCACTGAAGGTTAAGCCTTTTTTATTAGGTGTTAGTATGAAAAAAGATTGCCACGATGAATAAAAAAGTGCGGTTAAAAAAGAAGATGAATTTCAACCGCACTTAAATTTAATAAAACACCAAGATTTTCTAAGCAAATATGGTCTCTATTTTTATTAAAAATAAACCTTAGGCAGGCTTTTTAGTTTTTCTTTTAGGCTTAATTTTCACGCCGTTCTTTTTCGCCCATGCTTTTAATTTCTTCAAGAAAACCTCTCCCATTGGACGTGGATTACCTGAGAATAAAGTATTTAACCCGTTATTTTTGATAATTTGATGACGCAACGCTAAACGTTCTTCATGATTTTCAGCCAAACGAATAGCGCGCTCAATATATTCATCAATCGTATTTGCAATCAGCCAATCCGGCAAACCTAAACGACGGAATAAACCTTCATCAATGTGTTCGTGTACTTCCGCTCCGGTTTTACAGATACCTACCAATCCCATGGTGACCATATCAATAATGCCATTAGTATTGCCGAACGGAAGTGGATTTAACATCATGTCACAATCCTTAATGAGGCCAAGATATTCTTGGTAAGGCGTTTGCTGATGTGCCGTCGCATCATCTCCTAAATACGATTTAATAAAACGAGCTACATATGGATGCGTAATACCATATGATTGTCCCAGCATAAAATGAAAATGTATTTTCACCGCTGCTTTATCTCTGATAATCCTTAATATTTCCAAGAAATACGGATTTAATTTCATCGTAGTCGCTGCAATACCAATATTGATAACTGCCGGATTCTCACGTAACACATATTCCACATTGGTCGGTGCAAAGGCTGATGGAACATAAGGCAACGCATCTTTTGGAAGACGTAAAAGAGTCTCACTAAAACAATCTTCAGAGCCAACATAATCATCTTCAACCACAACATATTCAATGAAGTCAGAATATGTTGTTGCCGGATGACCTAACGCAATGGCTTGAATTGGCGCAACACGGGTATTGCTGAGGAAGATAGATAACAAATCCATACCAATAGACGGCATATATAAGATTGCAGCTTGATTTTTTTCACAAATATCACGAACAAGCCCCATTCTACTATATATATGATCGTCATGAGGAGATAAAACGAACTCATCAAAAACAGCTCGTCCCTGTTCATCGATTCGCTCACTCCCAATACCAATTAAATAAAAATGTTCACGCGCAGCAATCATGGATGTTGAGTGAGTTCGGTAAATAGAGTGTGCCATGTTGAAATGTTCCAAGATAACAACCATTACCGGTTTTCCATCTCGATAACCAATTTGAGAAACATCAAGATCTTTCCAGCCACATAAGAAATGATTTCGGCGAATCACTGTGTTTAAGGCTTTTTTTACATCATGTTTATTTGGTGCAACATCATAGCTGCAATGCATATACACATCATGACAAATACTATTAGGTACAGAATTTAAATCAGATAATGTGGCAAGCTTTTCAGGGAACCATTGTAAAATCGCAGCGCGCTTTGAAAACGCAGCAGGCGTACCAATAAAGCGCCCTGATTGCAATGCAAAGCAAAGTGAAGCACAAACATCAGGCGCAATATTCCACAGCATATCTAAATTAAGATTTAGGTTAGACTCCGGAAAATACATAATGCAAAACTTCACTAAGGAGTCGCGATTAGACTCAAGCTCAACTTCCAAAGAGCCAGGAACCGGATTTTTGTTATAAACCTGTAAGATATGATCAGCATTAATATAACTTGAGCTTGCAAAAATCATCGCCATCCAACGTTGGAATGAGAAAAAACGCTGCATACCGATATCTGAAATGGTAAGTTCTTGATCAGTAAATAGTTTTGTAATGACATTCGCCATTCTGTGGCAAAAATAGACGACAAGATCCATATCAAGCGTTTCCGCTTGATATTGTTCAGGATAAGAAAACTCAATCTGACCTAAAAGCCCAAAATTGTCATCTAGCTCAGTTAAAATAGCTAATAAAATGCTACAAGCTCGTTCATAGTCTTTTTGTTCTACCGCTTGTTCTAACAATTCAATATTCGGCGAAATCACCTCAGCTTGTTCAGCAGTGGCTTTTTTATTCATCCTAGCTCCTATAGCTAATTACGTGTTAAATGATTATGTATTAATACGTTTAAGTGTATCCCTACTTCATGAATAACCTTTTCAAACGATGACGTCAGACTATCAATCCGAATAGAGGTAATATTTGGATACCATAAATTGTTTCCACTTCCATATCCCCAACGCCAATCGCCAATAAAAGGCAAAAGTAACAATGTTTTCACTCCTAAAGCACCGGCCAAATGCGCAACTGATGTATCCACCGTCACAAGATAATCTAAATTAACTAAATAAGTAGCTGTTTCCCATAAGGTTTTTGCATTTTTGGCTAAATTTGGAATCTGATATTCAGCTAATAATTTTTTTTCTTCAAGATTGCATTCTTTCTGTAAGCAATACCAATTAGCCCCTTCTATATCAAATAAGAGTCTTAAAAGTTCAGGTTGGTGAATAGAACGAAAAGCATCATTTTCATGGGTGGGATTTCCTCGCCAAACAATCCCAATATTCAATTTATCAGGCATTTGTGAAATTTTCTTTTTTGCATTATCAATACTTTGCTGATCGATAAAAAGATAAGGATGACGCTTCACAATTTGATAAAAAGGAAGATCAATATATGCCATGATATCATGTGGAAAACTCCAATAATCAAAACTATCATCCAGCTCAAGATCGATCTTTTTACTATCAATCACGACATCAATATCCAGATGACTCTTCAATAATTTCACAACGGGAGTTTGTGCAATGAGTGTGATTTTTCTTACATTAAGTTGTTTTTTTAGTGCATAAGCTAATTGAGCAAACATCAACTCATCACCCAGACCGAATTCAGTCCAAATAACAAAATGTTTTCCCAATAAATTTTGCCCTTGCCATTTTTTTATTTGATGTACAGCTTTAGGGGGAGTTTTGGTTCTACGTGCATCAGACACCAAAGGTTGGCGCATTTTAAAACCTTTGCAATAATCTCCAGCCGTGATAACAGACAATGCCTTATATATTTCAATACCTTGATGATTAAAGCGTTGTTGAAAAGAAGCCCAACTTGCTTCAACCCCTTCAACTAATCCTAAGGTTTGATAAATATTGCAACGGTACATAATAGGCTCTATGGCAAAGGGAGATAATATTTCCATTTTATCAATCCATTGCAGTGCCATATCAAATGCTCTAGTTTCTAAAAAATAAGAAAGTTCTTGTTCATATACCTCATAGCTTTTATTCTGAACCACTTTCGAAAGTATTAAGATTGGGATCTCATCCGAAGAGGGAAAGATTTCTACAAACTCAGCCACTCTTTTCTTGAATTTATCAAATTGGAGATGACACTTTTTCGGCATTACAATAATACCGTTATTCTTCAAAACCCTCAGACAGCAAATAAAACTGCTGTAATTAAGACTGTAAGTTTCATCAACCAAAATAATATCGAAATGATTGGAAGGCAGCCCATGTAATTGATGAGGCTCTCCCATTTCCGGCGTCCAGTTTATTTTGTTTAAATTGGCTATGTAATTTTTATCAAAATTACTCAAAAAAGTAGGATCGCATAACAAAAGTGCGGTCATTTTTTCAGTAGTTTCAAAAGAAGTTTGTGTATTTTCCATAAGAAAAACCTGATAAAAATCGTGAGAGCTTACACTCTCACGATTTTATTTAGATTAGCGTTTACAATTAGCTATTGATTACCATTTGTAACCAACACCTGCCGCAACGCCTTTTTCGCCACTGCTGCTTGCTGCCATATTCAATTTGATAACAACTTTTCCGTTATCCGATGCGCGTGAGTAGCCCACAGCAACGGAAGCTGCACCACCTTGAGAACCTACAGCAGCACTAATCATTGAGTCACCGGCAGTATAAACTTGAGGCAATGCTGTTACTGCCATTGCATTAGCAGCGTAACCACGCATTTCCTTGTTCATCTTATCTACACGGTTGTTTAACTCATTGATCTTAGCCGGACTTCCTGCGACCTGATCTAATGCACGATTCAACTGACCTACAGTTGCGGCATCAGAATCTTTAACACCATCTCCCACATTGTGGATTTGGTTACCGCCCATATCAACGTTTGTACCGTTTTCAACTTTAACAGTATGACCAGCGCCACCTAAGGTTGCATTTTTCGCAGTCAAGTTGCTCGCAACTACAGTTCCTGCAGTCACTTTAGTTACGTTAATGTCATTAGTTAATGCTACAGTGATATTGCCACCAGTTTGACTGATCTTAATATTATCGCCTGCTTTAAATCTAACAACATTATTTGCTGCGTTGATGGTGGTTTCTGTTCCAGGTTCAGTCTGTAAAGTCCAACCTTTATCAACAGCTTGAAGCGCTTTTGACACTTTGCCATCAATGCCATTTGCTGTAGTCAATGCATTAGCTGCATCTGTTGCCGCTTTACCGGCTTTGGTATCTGCCGCTACTGCTTTAGCATCTGCCGCTACAGCTTTATCGTCTGCTGCTTTCGCTGCATCTTTAGCTTCGCCTGCTTTCGCTAATGCATCTGCTGCATCTGTTGCCGCTTTACCGGCTTTGGTATCTGCCGCTACTGCTTTAGCATCTGCTGCTTGAGCTGCTTCTGCTGCTTTACCTGCTTTGGTATCAGCTGCTACCGCTTTAGCATC
>NZ_KV810236.1:0-15446 GCF_001812735.1 Neisseria sp. HMSC069H12 | reverse complement strand
ATTTTAGTAACCTATGTTATTGCAAAGGTCTCTTATAGTGTATTGGGTTTTAAAATTATAAAAACCTGCCTGAGTGATCAGGCAGGTTTCATTTGCTTGAAAGACAGATTAGTTTTTGTCTTGGTCAACCAGTTTGTTTTTAGCGATCCAAGGCATCATAGAACGCAGTTGTGCGCCAACTTTTTCGATTTGGTGGTCGGCAGTCAGGCGGCGGCGGGCAGTCATGCTGGCGTAGTTGACGGCACCTTCTTGGATGAACATTTTGGCGTATTCGCCGGTTTGGATACGTTTCAAGGCGTTGCGCATGGCCTCGCGCGATTTATCGTTGATAACTTCCACGCCGGTAACGTATTCGCCGTACTCCGCGTTGTTGGAAATGGAGTAGTTCATGTTGGCGATGCCGCCTTCGTAAATCAGGTCAACGATGAGCTTCATTTCGTGCAGACACTCGAAATAGGCCATTTCGGGCGCGTAGCCTGCTTCGGTCAGGGTTTCGAAGCCGGTTTTAATCAACTCGACCACACCGCCGCACAATACGGCTTGTTCGCCGAAGAGGTCGGTTTCGGTTTCTTCGCGGAAGTTGGTTTCGATTACGCCGCCTTTAGTGCCGCCGTTGGCTGCTGCGTAAGACAGGGCGATGTCTTTGGCTTTGCCACTTTTATCTTGGTAAACGGCGATCAGGGAAGGTACGCCGCCGCCTTTCAGGAATTCGCTGCGTACGGTGTGGCCTGGGCCTTTAGGGGCGATCATGATAACGTCGAGGTCGGCGCGAGGTACGATTTGGTTGTAGTGTACGTTGAAGCCGTGGGCAAACGCCAATACTGCGCCTTCTTTCAAGTTAGGCTCGATTTCGTTTTTGTATACGATAGGTTGGTTTTCGTCAGGCAACAGAATCATTACAACGTCGGCTGCTTTGGTTGCTTCAGCAACGGTGCGCACGTCGTGGCCGGCTGCTTCGGCTTTTTTCCAAGAGCCGCCTTGGCGCAGACCGATTACGACATTTACGCCGGAATCTTTCAGGTTTGCTGCGTGTGCGTGACCTTGTGAACCGTAACCGATGATGGCAACGGTTTTGCCTTTGATCAGAGAAAGGTCAGCGTCTTTATCGTAATAAACTTGCATTTTATTTCCTTAGTGTAAGAGGGTTCCGGATAATCCGGGTTGAGTTAAAAGTAATAGGGGTTTAAGCGGGGACTTGGTTCATCAAGACGATTTCCAATGCTTCGGTTTTTCCTTCGATGGATTTGACGAAGTTTTGGAAATGTTCGCTGGCATTGTGTTCGTCAATAGCTGCTTGGGATTTCCAGCTTTCCACGAATACGAAACGGTTGGGTTTGCCGATTTCTTGGTGCAGGTCGTAGCTGATGTTGCCTTCTTCTGCACGGCTGGCTTTGACCAATTCTTTAAACTGGGCAGCCAGAGCCTCGGTGTATTCGGGTTTGACGGTAACTAATGCAACGATTTGGATGCTTGACATATTTGTCTCCTACTGTTTTTCAGACGGCCTTTGTAGAAAGTAAAAGGCCGTCTGAACGATACAGCGTTAAATTTTCAAAATACGCTCGCCACGACCGATACCGGCTGCGCCTGTGCGTACGGTTTCCAAAATTTGAGCACGACCGACTGTTTCGAGGAAAGAGTCGAGTTTTTCGGTAGAACCTGTGATTTCGATGGTGTAGCTGCGGTCTGTTACGTCAATGACGCTGCCACGGTAGATTTCGGTCAATCGCAGGAATTCGTCACGGTCTTTACCTACGGCGCGGACTTTTACCAACATCAGCTCGCGTTCGACAAAACGGCTTTCGTTCAAATCGACCACTTTGATAACTTCAATCAGTTTGTTGAGCTGTTTGGTGATTTGCTCGATAACGTGTTCGTCGCCATGGGTAACGATGGTCATGCGAGACAAGGTTTTGTCTTCGGTTGGTGCAACAGCCAAGGAGTCGATATTGTAATCGCGTGCGGAGAACAAACCTACCACACGGCTCATCGCACCTGATTCGTTTTCCATCAGAATAGATAAGATATGTCGCATTTTTCTCTCCTTACGCTGACAATGTTTCGCGCATATGCGGCGGCAGAACCATCTCGTCCAAGCCTTTGCCGTTGCCGACCATGGGCAGCACGTTTTGTTTCTTGTCGGTCAAGAAGTCCATAAATACCAAACGGTCTTTTTGTTTGACTGCTTCCAAAAGCGCGCCTTCAACATCGGATTTTTTGTCCACACGGATGCCAATGTGTCCGTATGCTTCAGCCAGTTTGACGAAATCGGGCAGGGAATCGAAATAGGTTTCCGATTCGCGGTTGCCGTAATACAGTTCCTGCCATTGGCGAACCATGCCGAGGTAGCCGTTGTTCAGGGTAACGACGTTCACCGGAACGCGGTATTGGAAGCAGGTGGACAGCTCTTGGATGTTCATCTGAATCGAGCCTTCGCCGGTGATACAGAATACATCTTGATCAGGAGCAGCCAGTTTCGCACCGATGGCATATGGCAAGCCGACGCCCATTGTGCCTAAACCGCCGGAATTGAGCCATTGGCGAGGACGCTCGAATGGGTAATATTGGGCGGTAAACATTTGGTGTTGACCGACGTCGGAAGTGATGATGGCAGAATTATTGGTGATTTCGGCCAGTTTTTGAATGACGTATTGCGGTTTGATGATTTCGCTTTCATTATCAAACCACAGGCAGTTGCGCGAACGCCATTCTTCAATGCTTTTCCACCATTTATCCAATGAGTCGGCTGCAGGTGCAGATTCTTGTTTGCCCCACAATTGAATCATTTCGGACAATACGTTTTTCACGTCGCCGACAATCGGGATATCCACTTTGACGCGTTTGGCAATGCTGGACGGGTCAACGTCAATATGAATAATTTTTTTGGCTTTTTCAAAGAATTTGGAAGGTACGGAAATCACGCGGTCATCAAAGCGCGCACCGATTGCCAGTACAACGTCTGCATTCTGCATGGCGAGGTTGGCTTCGTAAGTACCGTGCATACCCAGCATGCCTAAGAATTGGCGGTCGCTAGAAGGGTATGCACCCAAGCCCATCAATGTACCGGTACAAGGAGCGCCGATTATGCGGACAAATTTGGTCATTTCCTCAGAGGCATTGCCCAAAACCACACCGCCGCCGAAGTAAATAATAGGGCGTTTGGCGGAAGCCAGCATTTGTACGGCTTTTTTGATTTGACCGATGTGGCCTTGTACAACCGGTTGGTAAGAGCGGATGAAGATGTCTTCTTGCGGATAGCTGAATTTAGCCATTGCTTGGGTGACATCTTTAGGAATATCGACAACAACGGGACCAGGACGGCCGCTTGCGGCGATTTGGAAAGCTTTTTTGATGGTGTCTGCCAACTCAGCGATATTGGTTACCAAGAAATTGTGTTTGACACAAGGGCGGGTAATGCCGACTGTATCCACTTCTTGGAATGCGTCTGTCCCGATGAGGGAGTTGCCCACCTGGCCGCTGATGACTACTAACGGAATGGAGTCGCTGTAAGCGGTGGCGATGCCGGTTAGCGCATTGGTTACGCCTGGGCCGGAAGTTACCAAAGCAACGCCGATTTTGCCGCTGACACGGGCATAGGCATCTGCTGCATGTACGGCTGCCTGCTCGTGGCGAACCAGGATGTGCTTGAATTTATTGAGTTGGAAAAGGGCATCGTAGATTTCGATAACCGCGCCGCCCGGATAGCCGAATACATACTCGACACCTTCGGCTTTGAGACTTTGCACGATGATTTGTGCGCCAGATAATTGCATATTGACCTCTTTTATATGGTTTCAAACCAATAGGAACAATCCGCCTCACCACAGCACCTGTAATGCAATTCCACCAAGCAGCGATTTAGGGTACGCGCACTGAGGGAATACGATGACGGTCAGACTATCCAAGCAATTGGGAAGAAACACAGAGTTTGTGAAAAAGAGTAGAAACGATAACGCAATCCGACTGTACAAGCAAGACAAAATCTTTCATCTTTTAACGTTTAAGGAGTAAAAATAGATTATCGTTTGATTTTAAAGAAATAAAAAAACAGTTTTATTGAGCTTGATGTGGGGAGATTGTTGACAGTTTGAGTAAAGAGAAGGTTTTTGCAAATGATAAAAAGCAAAAAACCTCTTGATCGAATCAAGAGGTTTTTTTTAATTTGGTGCCCAGGGTCGGACTCGAACCGACACACCTTGCGGCGGGGGATTTTGAGTCCCCTGCGTCTACCAATTTCGCCACCTGGGCTAGCGAAGAAGTCGTCATTATAGCGAGTTCTCGAATCTTGTAAAGCAGTAATTGAAAAAAAATTGGATTATTTTTATATTTGTTTGATTTTTAATGAATTAAACTTTTTGCGTTTGATGACTATCTAAATGGAAGGCAGATTTTTAAAACAAAAAAAGCAGTATTTATCTGCAAAAAGGGCTATATTTAATGTGTCAAACGCGTTAATATGAAGATGTTTTGTTTTTATATCGGCCGGGCAGTTATTTGGCCGCACTTATTTGAAACGGTTTTGGAGAAAATTTATGCTTTCCGTTACACGAACTTTCCTACTCAGTGCTTTTGCGTTGGCTGCTCTAGCTGCTTGTCAGCCTAAAGAGGAGGCCAAAGAGGCTTCTTCGACACCTGCCGCTTCTGCTGCACCTGCTGCTTCCGGTGAGTCTGCGCCCAAAGTGCAAGCGCGCGGTACCGATATGCGCAAAGAAGATATTGGTGGCGACTTCACATTGACCGATGGCGACGGCAAACCTTTCAGCCTGAGCGATTTGAAAGGCAAAGTGGTTATCCTGTCTTTCGGTTATACCCACTGTCCTGATGTATGCCCAACCGAGTTGCTGACTTACAGCGACACTTTGAAACAATTGGGCGATCAGGCTAAAGACGTGAAAGTAGTATTTGTCAGCATCGACCCTGAGCGCGATACGCCTGAAGTAATCGGCAAATACGCCAAACAGTTCAACCCTGATTTTATCGGCCTGACGGCAACCGGCGATCAAAGCCTGCCTGTCATCAAACAGCAATACCGTGTGGTATCGGCTAAAGTCAACCAAAAAGAAGACAGCGAAAACTATTTGGTCGACCACTCTTCAGGCGCATATTTGATTGATAAAAACGGCGAAGTGGCGATTTTCTCGCCTTATGGCAGCGAGCCGGAAACGATTGCGGCTGATGTGAAAACTTTATTGTAAAACCGTAGTTGAGGCCGTCTGAAATGGGTTGTGGATTTCAGACGGCCTTCTTGTTTTTGATACGGCAAAGGAGAAGAAAAAAATGACCGACACACTTTTAACGGTTGCTTTATCCAAAGGACGGATTTTTGAGGAAACCCTGCCGCTGTTGGCCGCTGCCGGTATTGTGCCTGCGGAAGAGCCGGAAAAATCGCGCAAGCTGATTATTGGTACGAATCATGACAATATCCGTTTGGTAATTTTACGCGCGACCGACGTGCCGACTTATGTGCAATATGGTGCGGCAGATTTTGGTATTGCCGGTAAGGACGTGCTGATCGAGCATGGCGGAGATGGCCTGTATCAACCTTTGGATTTGCACATCGCCTCATGCCGCATGATGGTTGCAGTTAAAAAAGGTTTTGATTACGCCGCCGCTTCCAAACCCGGCAGCCGCTTGCGGATTGCCACCAAATATCCCGACATCGCCGCCGAACACTTTGCCGACAAGGGTGTGCATGTGGACATCATCAAACTGTACGGTTCGATGGAGCTTGCGCCTTTGGTCGGGCTGAGCGACGCGATTGTCGATTTGGTTTCCAGCGGCAATACATTGAAGGCCAATGGTTTGGAAGCTGTAGAACATGTGGCCGATATTTCCAGCCGCTTGGTGGTCAACAAAGCGGCGTTGAAAACCAAATATGCGCTGTTGAGTCCGATTATTCAGGCATTTGAAAATGCCGCTAAGGCCGTCTGAAAAGTTTTTGGCAAAAACTGTCTGCCAACCCAGTTTGAAAGCCCCGTCATGATGCAAAGCAAACCGACACTTGATACGATTCTTTCCCATCGTTCCATCCGCAGGTTTACTTCCGAACCGATTGCCAATGAAATTCTCGATACGCTGGTTCGCGCCGGACAACAGGCTTCGACTTCCAACAATCTGCAATGCGTTTCCATCATCCGCGTATCCGACCTTGCGCTGAGGCAGGGGATACATGAAGCGGCAGGAAGTGCGCCTTATATTGTCCATTGTGCGGAATTTTTACTGTTTTGCATTGATTTTTCCAAACACAAGGCAATGTTTCCCGATGCGCAAATTGATTGGGCGGAGGTAACCCTGATTGGCGCGGTCGATGCAGGCATTATGGCGCAAAACGTATTGCTTGCTGCCGAATCGCTTGGGCTGGGCGGCGTGTATATCGGCGCGTTGCGCAATGATGCGCAAAAAGTGTCGGACGTATTGAACCTGCCGGATTATTGCGTGCCTTTGGTGGGATTGTGTCTCGGTTATCCAGACCAAGACCCGCCGCTCAAACCGCGCCTACCTAAGGAAATGGTCTATGCCGAAAACGCTTGTCCGAGCCTGAATGCCGAGGCGGTTGAAGCCTATAATCAGGCAGTAGCGGATTATTATGAGTTACGCAAGGGTAGTCCGATACCTTGGAAGGAATCGCTGGCCAAAACCTTGGGTAATCCTGTGCGGCCGCATATGTTGGCGTTTTTGCAGAAAAAAGGTTTTTTGAAAAGATAATGTTCAGACGGCATGTGTGTGGCTGAGGCCGTCTGAAAACAATAGGAACGAAAAAAGGAAGAGAGCAAACCATGAAGAAACTCGACACCCTATCCCCTGATTTTCAAGCCGAACTTAAAGCGTTACTCGCTTTTGAAACCGCGCAAAACCCTGAAATCGACCGTATTGTTGCCGACATCTGTGCCGATGTTCAAAAACGCGGCGATGCGGCGCTGATTGAATACACCAACCGTTTTGACGGTACATCCGCTCAAACCATCGATGATTTAATCCTGACGCAAGACGATTTGCAGTCTGCGTTTGAGCGTTTGCCCGAAAACATTCAGACGGCCTTGAAAACGGCCGCGCGACGGGTGGAAAGCTATCATAAACACCAAAAAATGGAGTCGTGGACTTACGAAGACGAAGACGGCACGCTTTTGGGTCAACAGATTACGCCGCTTGACCGTGTCGGTATTTATGTTCCGGGCGGTAAAGCCGCTTATCCGAGTTCCGTCATTATGAACGCCATGCCTGCCCACGTTGCCGGCGTGAAAGAAATCATCATGGTCGTTCCCACTCCGAAAGGCGAGCGCAACGATATCGTGTTGGCAGCTGCTTTTGTGGCCGGTGTAACCAAAGTGTTTATGGTCGGCGGCGCGCAGGCGGTTGCGGCTTTGGCTTACGGTACGGAATCTGTGCCTCAAGTCGATAAGATTACCGGCCCTGGCAATGCCTTTGTCGCCGCGGCCAAACGACGCGTGTTCGGCGTGGTCGGTATTGATATGGTGGCAGGGCCGTCTGAAATTTTGGTGATTGCCGATGGTACGACGCCTGCCGATTGGGTGGCCATGGATTTGTTCAGTCAGGCGGAACACGATGAAATTGCACAAGCGATTTTGATTGGCACTTCTCAAACGTATTTGGACGAAGTTCAGACGGCCATGAACCGCTTGATTGAAACCATGCCGCGCCGTGCGATTATTGAGGCTTCATTGGGCAACCGCGGCGCAATGATTTTGGCTAAAGATTTGGACGAAGCCTGCGAAATCGTCAACTATATTTCTCCTGAACACTTAGAACTGTCGGTTGAGAATCCGCAAGAGTGGGCGAAAAAAATCCGCCACGCCGGTGCTATTTTCATGGGACGCTATACCAGTGAAAGCCTTGGCGACTATTGCGCAGGGCCCAACCACGTTTTACCGACCAGCCGCACGGCGCGTTTCTCTTCTCCTTTGGGAACATATGACTTCCAAAAACGCTCCAGTCTGATTCAGGTTTCAGAACAAGGGGCGCAGAAGTTGGGCAAAACCGCCAGCGTGTTGGCGCATGGCGAAAGCTTGACCGCGCACGCCAGAGCGGCTGAGTTCCGTTTGAAAGACTGAGTGAAACGTTGAAGTCGTAAGAAATCAAAAAAGGGCATCTAAACAGATGCCCTTTTTATTGTGATGAAGATTTTAGCTGAGAAGGTATCAGGCCGTCTGAAAACAGGTTTAACGGTTTTTCAGCCAGTCATTACGCATTTGTGCGGCTTCTTCAAAATAGCGGTAAAGCTCGGTTTTATTGCCGTCTGAAAGGAGCTGTTCCAATTTGGATAATTGTTCTTTTAAATCACTGGTCAGTTTGAGCAGAGCAGGGCGGTTGGCCATGCAGATGTCTGTCCAAACGGCAGGATGGCTGGAGGCAATGCGGGTAAAGTCGCGAAAGCCGGTGGCGGCATAGGGGAGGTAGTCTTTGCCGTGCGGATGGTCAACCAAAGCGTGGACATAGGCAAAGGCGGCCAAGTGCGGCAAGTGGGAAACGGCGGCAAAAATATTGTCGTGTTCTTCGGCGCTCATGGTGGAAATTTGCGAACCAACTGCCTGCCACAGGCTTTTCAGCCGTCTCAGGCCGTCTGAAGCCTCTTGGCCGTGTGGCGTAATGATAAGGCGGCTGTTTTGAAACAAACCGCAACGCGCGGATTTTGCTCCGCTTTGATCCGATCCAGCTATCGGGTGGGCAGCAAAACATTGCGGCAGGCGGTCGGATAAGTGGGTGCGGAAGGCATTGAGTGCCGATTGTTTGGTGCTGCCGACATCGGAAACGCAGGCAGTGTCTTTTAAGAAGGGCTTGATGTCGCGGCATACGTCAGGCAGGACGGAGACAGGTGTGGCAATCAAAACCAAATCGGCATTGCTAATGCTTTCGGCGCAAATATTCGGATAGGCATGGTCAATGATGCCGCATTCGAGTGCGTAATTGAGGTTGTCGGCATTGGTATCGATGCCGGTAACGGTTTGCACCAGTCCCAAGCGTTTGAGATCGAGCATGAACGATCCGCCGATTAAACCGACACCGATAAGGGTGATATGGGGGAAAAAGGCGGAAGTGTTCATGGTTTGAATCCGGTACAAGTGGAAAAGCTTATTTTAATCCGTTATGGAGGCCGTCTGAAAGTTGTCATCAAGGTTTCAGACGGCCTTTTTATGGTCGAATTTTCATGATTTAGGCATAGAAAACCCCGTTTAGTAGGAGCATGTAACCGATTATCAGATTTTCATACACTAAAATAATCATCTGAATCAGTATAACGTCTTAAAGTAAGTGATTGGTATCTTAAAGTAAATTATTACATCATATTTTGATTGATATCGAATAAAATAATTCACTCAGAAAGAAGGAATTTATGAGTTTTTCACAAACCGAATTAGTCAACGCAATGCGTTTGCTTTCTACCCGTCTGCCGCAGTTTCCAGAGCAGCAAAACCAAGTATCCCGCATGTTGCGCATTGTAACCGAACGTTTGAGCAGCCATTTGAACGAAAACCTGAAAGCGTTCGGCATCAATGAAAACCTGTGGTTTTCCCTGATGGCGGTTTACGTCAGCCCAAACAGCGAAATCCTGCCTTCGCGCTTGAGCGACCTGATGGACTTGACGCGCACCAGTGCGACACGCCTGTCGGACGATATGGTTGGGCGCGGCTGGGTAGAGCGTTATATCAATCAAAAAGACCGCCGTCAGATTGTGCTAAAATTGACCCCTTCGGGTGAGACCTTCATCCACGAAGTATGGCCGCAAATTGCCCGTCAGAGCGGCCAGGCGTGGGAAGATTTCACGAAAGAGGATTATGATACGCTGCAACACCTATTAGGTAAACTGTTGAATCGTTTGGGCAATTGACAACAGACGGCCTGATGGTCTGCGGCAGGCACACATAAACGGAGTCTGTATGAAATTAGGTTTGGTCAAATCAAGCGTATGCGTTGCCGCTGTTTCGCTGTTGGCGGCATGTGCGCCCTTCGGTAAACAGTCGCCTTTGGATGAGACAACAGCCTATCCGCTGCCGCAAGGCCAATCTGCCGCTACTGCCCAAGACGGCTGGTGGATGAAGCTGAAAGATAAAAAATTAAACAATTTGATTGCTTCCGCCATTCAGACGTCTACCAATCTGCGTGTCGTCAAGGCAAGGTTTGAGCAGGCTCAGGCGCAGCTGGGAGTTGTAGGAGCCGCAAACAAACCGCAAGTCGGCTTGGGTGTAACCGGTATTGGTACCTATGTTTCACCCAAACCTCAGGCGGGTATGGTCGATACCGACCATATATTGGTTTTGGCGCACGCAGCTTTACAAGGCAGCTTGGTTTTCGACTTTTGGGGTAAAAACCGAGAGCAGATTCAAGCTGTTTTAGGAAAAAGCAGGGCTGCGGTGTATGAAGCGCATCATATCCGCACCGAGTTGGCTCACGCCGTTGCCGCCCAATATTTTGCGTGGCAGATGGCGACAGAACAACTAGCTTTGCTGGATACGCGCATAGAGCTGGCGGATAAAGCATTGAAACTAATGCAACAACGCGTTAAAGCGCAGCTGGCTCCTGCCGATGCCTTGCACGCTCTGGAAATGGCGCAACAACAATTACAGCTTGAAAAATCGGCATGGACTCAGAAAAATGAGAAAATCCGCAACAGTTTGGCTGTATTGACCGGCCGTGTACCGGGTGCATTGAATGGACAGGTTCCGGAAAAAATGGCAGCTGTGCCGTCATTGCCGGTTAGCCGAATTGAAGCGGATTTGCTGGCGGCACGCCCCGATATCGCGGCGCAAAAAGCCTTGCTTGAAGAGAAATGGCATATTGTCAAATCGACCGAAGCAGAGTTTTACCCAAATATCGAGTTGAAAGTTTTGGCAGGTATGACGCACATTGATGCGTTCAATCTGATTCGCGGACGAACTTCCGGTATGTTGGGCATCGTTCCGGCTTTGAATCTGCCATTATTTACTTCCGGGGCGCTGCAATCGAAATTGGCGGGCAAACGTGCCCAATATAACGAGCAGGTTGCCGTGTATGACCAAACTGTTTTGAATGCCATGCGTTCGGCGGCAGATGCCGTAGTGGACTATCAAAGCCTGAAGAGCCGACAAGATACTTGGAATAAGATGGTCAATATCGCGGATAAATCTGTACAAAATGCGAAAGGACGTGTTCGTGCAGGTTTGGATAACGGCTTGACCGCTTTGCAAAAACAAGACGAAGCTGCGCGTACAAAAATGTCTGCGGTTCAATACCATGCAGAATATCTGACAGCTTGGAGTGACCTCAATGCCCAGTTGGGCGGAGGCTTTCAATTAAATAAGAAATAAATGTTTTATCAAAACGTAGGCCGTCTGAAAGTAATTTCAGACGGCCTTTTGCTTACCTTATTTACATTTGCTACCGGAAGAAATTATTGTAATGAATAGAGTGTAACTATAGAATATGAATCTTTAGCGCGTTAAACGCGCGTATTGGGGACTGATGGTATAAGTCAGCGCCCAGCAAGACAATAATATCGTTATCACATGTGCAGAATTAAAGTTGGGACTTATGGATACTCAATCAGAAAAAAATAATGTCCAAAAAGAACCGGAAGTAGCCGCTTCCGGCGATAAAACGCATCGCAAACGCAATTTGGTTATCGTTACGCTTCTATTCCTTATTGCGGCAGCAGGAGTTGCTTTGGCGTATTTCCTGTTTTGGCAGCATGAAGAAGAAACGGAAGATGCTTATGTGGCCGGTCATTTGGTGATGATTACGCCGCAGGTGAACGGCACGGTGCGCAAAGTCATGTATGACGATACGGATGTCGTGAAAAAAGGCGATGTGTTGGTGGCTTTGGACGACAGCGATTTTCAGCTGGCATACGATCGCGCGCAAAATGAATTGATTCAGGCCATCCGTCAAAACAAGCAGCAAGCTGCGGTCAATTCAAAAGCCAAAGCGCAAGTGTTATTGCGCAAAGCCGATTTGGCTCGTGCACAAGCAGATTTGCGCCGCCGTGAATCTTTGGCGGGTACGGAAGCGGTTTCCGGCGAAGAACTCAGCCATGCCCGCGCCGCTGTGGTTCAGGCTCAGGCTGCAGTGAAAGCGGTTGAGGCGGAAGAAGTTTCTGCTCAGGCAGCGTTGGGCAACAATATTCCTCTGCGCCAACAACCGACAGTTCAGACGGCCATCAGCCACATTAAAGACGCCTGGCTGAATCTGCAACGTACGCAAATCCGTTCGCCGATTAGCGGCCAAATTGCCAAACGCAATGTCCAAGTCGGCCAGCGTATCGTACAAGGTACGCCGATGATGGCCGTTGTGCCTCTGTCTGAATTGTGGGTGGATGCCAACTTTAAAGAATCGCAACTGCGCAAAATGAAAATCGGCCAGCCTGTTGAAATGACAGCCGATTTGTACGGCAGTAAAGTGGTTTACCATGGCAAGGTAATGGGCTTATCGGCAGGTACGGGCAGTGCGTTCTCATTACTGCCGGCGCAAAATGCAACGGGCAACTGGATTAAAGTTGTGCAACGTGTGCCGGTGCGTATCAGTTTGGATGCCAAAGAATTGCAACAAAATCCGCTCCGTGTCGGTTTGTCGATGACTGTTAAAGTCGATATTGCCGAGAAGGGCAGCGGTAAAGCCATGACTGCTGAAGCGGAACGAAATACTGCCTTGCCGGAAACAGAAAGTGTGGATTGGAAAGCCGCCGATGCTTTAGTTGATAAAATCTTCGAACAATACGCAAAATAATCTTTTCAGACGGCCTGAGTCTTTTATTGAAGGCTCAGGCCGTCTGAAATATTGATTCTCTTCAATCGACCGCTTTGGCGGTTGTCTTATAGTTTATAAATATGAATTATCCGCCGTTACAAGGGTTTAAGCTGGTGTTGGCAACTTTGGCGCTCAGCTTGGCCGTATTTATGGAAGTCTTGGATAGCACCATCGCCAACGTCGCCGTGCCTGTTATTGCAGGGGATTTGGGTGCGGCTACCACGCAGGGGACTTGGGTGATTACCTCATTTGCCGTAGCCAATGCCATTTCCGTTCCTCTGACAGGTTTTTTGGCCAAGCGGTTTGGCGAGGTCAAAATCTTTATCGCCGCTGTGATCGGGTTTGTCGTAACGTCATGGCTGTGTGGCATTGCGCATAATCTTCAAGCCTTGGTTTTTTTCCGTGTATTGCAAGGCTTTATTGCCGGACCATTGATTCCCTTGTCCCAAAGCCTGTTGATGGCCTCCTATCCGCCTGAAAAACGAACATTGGCGCTGGCCTTATGGGCAATGACCGTCGTTGTTGCCCCTGTATTGGGGCCGATTTTGGGCGGTTGGATTTCGGACAACTGGCATTGGGGATGGATTTTCTTTATCAATATCCCGATCGGGATTTTGTCTGCAACTATTTCTTGGAAGCAGCTTAGACACAGGGAAACTGAAATCGTCAGGGCGCCAATCGATTATGTCGGGCTGGTGTTGATGATTGTCGGTATCGGCGCATTGCAAATGATGCTGGATAGAGGCAAGGAATTGGACTGGTTTGCCTCGAGAGAGATTATCGTTTTGGGCGTTACCGCTTTGGTGTTCCTAACATATTTTATTGTTTGGGAGCTGGGCGAGAAATACCCGATTGTCGATTTGTCATTGTTTAAAAATAGAAACTTCACAATAGGTGTCGTTGCTACATCGTTGGGCTTTATGGTCTATATGGGCACATTGACCCTGTTGCCTTTGGTATTGCAATCAAATCTCGGCTATACAGCTACTTGGGCAGGTCTGGCTGCTGCACCGGTGGGTTTCCTGCCGATTATTTTGTCACCGATTATCGGTAAGTTCGGCAATCGCGTCGATATGCGCCTGTTTGTCAGTGCCAGCTTCTTGGTTTTTGCTTACACATTCCATTGGCGCACCGATTTCTATGCTGGTATGGATATGAGCAACGTCGTTTGGCCGCAGTTTTGGCAGGGTTTAGGCGTAGCCATGTTCTTCCTGCCTTTGACCAGTATTACCTTGTCGCATATGAAAGGCAATCAAATTGCCTCGGCCAGTAGCTTGTCTAACTTCTTGCGTGTCTTTATGGGCGGTGTCGGAGTATCTGTTGTCAGCACCATGTGGGAACGACGCGAAGCTCTGCACCATACTCAACTGACCGAACATGTTAATTTATTGTCTTCAATCAGCAACCAATCTATTCAAGGCATGATGGCCAATGGTTTAAGCAAGGAGCAGGCTTTAGTGGCGATAGATAGCACCATTTCCCAACAAGGCTTTATTATTGGCTCAAATGAAATCTTCTTGGCAGGCAGTATCATATTCATCAGCATGATCCCCATTATTTGGCTGGCAAGACCTCCGTTTAGCGGTTCAGGCGGGGGAGGGCATTAGATAAAAGGCCGTCTGAATTTCAGACGGCCTTTTATCCATATATTATTTAAGACTCAATAGCAGATCCCTAAATGCATTCGGATCTTTAATAAACGTCATTTCTCCTGATTGAGGGAAATGGAAATCAAGTAGGCGAGATACCCAGAAACGAATACATCCGGCTCTTTGTGCAGTAGGGAAATACGCGCGTTCTTCATCAGATAATGGACGTACGCTTTCATAGCCATGGATAAAGGCATCATAAAGGATAGGGTCTAATTTGTTATCAGCTGTTCGTGCCCAATCGTTAACCGCAATTGCCAGGTCGTACATGAAATTACCGTTACACGCATAATAGAAATCGATAAAGCCGGAAACTTCATCTCCATTAAGCAATACATTGTCCTTGAATAGATCGGCATGGATAATACCGGAAGGCAAATGCTCTCCTAGATTTTTATCTAAAGCAGCAATTTCAGATTGAAGCAGTGCGGCATCTTCGGAATCTAAAACAGGTAGCAACTGAGTACAGGCATCATGCCACCAGTCATCATAACGAGGATTTTTCATTTTTAAAGGAAAGTCTTGACCGGCTAAATGCATTTTGGCCAGCATAGCACCGGTATGGAAGCATTGAGCTTCAGTTGGCCAGCCAGTATCAGAACCATTCAAACAAGTAACCAAACAAGCCGGTTTTCCGGCCAAAATAGAATGCAGTCCGCCATCTTTACGAGCAATCGGAGCAGCGCAGGCAACACCATTCAGACTTAAATGCTGGTTGAGTTCTAAAAAGAAAGGCAGTTCCTCTGATTTTAAAACCTCAAAAACAGTCAATACATAACGACCGGTTGAAGTAGTTAAAAAATAATTACTATTAGTAATTCCTTGAGCAATCCCCTGCAAAGAAACAAAATCTCCCAAATCATATTGCAGTAGGAAATCACGCATTTGAGCGTCGGAAACACTGGTATAGACAGACATAGCAAACTCGAGGCTGATATATAAAGAATCAAAGAAACATCATACCAAAAAACAAGAGACAACAATATAAATTCAAGCGAGAGTCAAATTCAAAAGGCCGTCTGAAATACTCTTTCAGACGGCCTTTGTTTTGTATTTTTTTTG
>NZ_KV810235.1:0-6321 GCF_001812735.1 Neisseria sp. HMSC069H12 | reverse complement strand
GGTGTTGACTGGTTTTGCTGGGAGGCGTATAGTTCGGTTCTTCGCTGCTGACGCGGTGAAGAAAACGAAGCAGACAGTATAACACAGTTGGTTGAAATTTTCGATAATTTTAGTTGACATTTGCTAAATGTACTGTATAATTCGATTCGCTCTTTAAAAAACAGATTACCGATAAGTGTGAGTGCATTAGGCCTCACACTGTTTGAAAGACAGACAAGATGATGTTTTAGACATTGTCCTGTCGGTTTCTTTGAAGCAGACCAGAAGTTATAAGTTAGAGATTGAACATAAGAGTTTGATCCTGGCTCAGATTGAACGCTGGCGGCATGCTTTACACATGCAAGTCGGACGGCAGCACAGAGAAGCTTGCTTCTTGGGTGGCGAGTGGCGAACGGGTGAGTAATATATCGGAACGTACCGAGTAATGGGGGATAACTAATCGAAAGATTAGCTAATACCGCATATTCTCTGAGGAGGAAAGCAGGGGACCTTCGGGCCTTGCGTTATTCGAGCGGCCGATATCTGATTAGCTAGTTGGTGGGGTAAAGGCCTACCAAGGCGACGATCAGTAGCGGGTCTGAGAGGATGATCCGCCACACTGGGACTGAGACACGGCCCAGACTCCTACGGGAGGCAGCAGTGGGGAATTTTGGACAATGGGCGCAAGCCTGATCCAGCCATGCCGCGTGTCTGAAGAAGGCCTTCGGGTTGTAAAGGACTTTTGTCAGGGAAGAAAAGGATAGGGTTAATACCCCTGTCTGATGACGGTACCTGAAGAATAAGCACCGGCTAACTACGTGCCAGCAGCCGCGGTAATACGTAGGGTGCGAGCGTTAATCGGAATTACTGGGCGTAAAGCGAGCGCAGACGGTTACTTAAGCAGGATGTGAAATCCCCGGGCTCAACCTGGGAACTGCGTTCTGAACTGGGTGACTAGAGTGTGTCAGAGGGAGGTAGAATTCCACGTGTAGCAGTGAAATGCGTAGAGATGTGGAGGAATACCGATGGCGAAGGCAGCCTCCTGGGATAACACTGACGTTCATGCTCGAAAGCGTGGGTAGCAAACAGGATTAGATACCCTGGTAGTCCACGCCCTAAACGATGTCAATTAGCTGTTGGGCAACTTGATTGCTTAGTAGCGTAGCTAACGCGTGAAATTGACCGCCTGGGGAGTACGGTCGCAAGATTAAAACTCAAAGGAATTGACGGGGACCCGCACAAGCGGTGGATGATGTGGATTAATTCGATGCAACGCGAAGAACCTTACCTGGTCTTGACATGTACGGAATCCTCCAGAGACGGAGGAGTGCCTTCGGGAGCCGTAACACAGGTGCTGCATGGCTGTCGTCAGCTCGTGTCGTGAGATGTTGGGTTAAGTCCCGCAACGAGCGCAACCCTTGTCATTAGTTGCCATCATTTAGTTGGGCACTCTAATGAGACTGCCGGTGACAAGCCGGAGGAAGGTGGGGATGACGTCAAGTCCTCATGGCCCTTATGACCAGGGCTTCACACGTCATACAATGGTCGGTACAGAGGGTAGCCAAGCCGCGAGGTGGAGCCAATCTCACAAAACCGATCGTAGTCCGGATTGCACTCTGCAACTCGAGTGCATGAAGTCGGAATCGCTAGTAATCGCAGGTCAGCATACTGCGGTGAATACGTTCCCGGGTCTTGTACACACCGCCCGTCACACCATGGGAGTGGGGGATACCAGAAGTAGGTAGGGTAACCGCAAGGAGCCCGCTTACCACGGTATGCTTCATGACTGGGGTGAAGTCGTAACAAGGTAGCCGTAGGGGAACCTGCGGCTGGATCACCTCCTTTCTAGAGAAAGAAGAGGTCTAATGCATTCACACTTATCGGTAAACTGTAAAAGATGCGGAAGAGAAAAGCTTGAGTGAAGACAAGATTCGCTTAAGAAGAGAATCCGGGTTTGTAGCTCAGCTGGTTAGAGCACACGCTTGATAAGCGTGGGGTCGGAGGTTCAAGTCCTCCCAGACCCACCAAGAACGGGGGCATAGCTCAGTTGGTAGAGCACCTGCTTTGCAAGCAGGGGGTCATCGGTTCGATCCCGTTTGCCTCCACCAAGAACTTTACAAATCAAAGGAAGCCTGCTATACTTAGCAGCTTATTTTAATTTGCGAAGTGAAATATCGACGCATCGATCTTTAACAAATTGGAAAGCCGAAATCAACAAACAAAGACAATGAGTTTGTTTTGATTTTTTGTTCTTTGCAAAGGATAAAAAATCTCTCGCAAGAGAAAAGAAAACAAACACAGTATTTGGGTGATGATTGTATCGACTTAATCCTGAAACACAAAAGGCAGGATTAAGACACAACAAAGCAGTAAGCTTTATCAAAGTGGGAATTTCAAGTTTGCTTCCCTAGTCAACGGGTAGGCAAACGAAGTCAAAGAGGTTCTTGAAATGATAGAGTCAAGTGAATAAGTGCATCAGGTGGATGCCTTGGCGATGATAGGCGACGAAGGACGTGTAAGCCTGCGAAAAGCGTGGGGGAGCTGGCAATAAAGCTATGATCCCGCGATGTCCGAATGGGGAAACCCACTGCATTCTGTGCAGTATCCTAAGTTGAATACATAGACTTAGAGAAGCGAACCCGGAGAACTGAACCATCTAAGTACCCGGAGGAAAAGAAATCAACCGAGATTCCGCAAGTAGTGGCGAGCGAACGCGGAGGAGCCTGTACGTAATAACTGTCGAGATAGAAGAACAAGCTGGGAAGCTTGACCATAGTGGGTGATAGTCCCGTATTCGAAATCTCAACAGTGGTACTAAGCGTACGAAAAGTAGGGCGGGACACGTGAAATCCTGTCTGAATATGGGGGGACCATCCTCCAAGGCTAAATACTCATCATCGACCGATAGTGAACCAGTACCGTGAGGGAAAGGCGAAAAGAACCCCGGGAGGGGAGTGAAATAGAACCTGAAACCTGATGCATACAAACAGTGGGAGCACCCTTGTGGTGTGACTGCGTACCTTTTGTATAATGGGTCAACGACTTACATTCAGTAGCGAGCTTAACCGAATAGGGGAGGCGTAGGGAAACCGAGTCTTAATAGGGCGAACAGTTGCTGGGTGTAGACCCGAAACCGAGTGATCTATCCATGGCCAGGTTGAAGGTGCCGTAACAGGTACTGGAGGACCGAACCCACGCATGTTGCAAAATGCGGGGATGAGCTGTGGATAGGGGTGAAAGGCTAAACAAACTCGGAGATAGCTGGTTCTCCCCGAAAACTATTTAGGTAGTGCCTCGAGCAAGACACTGATGGGGGTAAAGCACTGTTATGGCTAGGGGGTTATTGCAACTTACCAACCCATGGCAAACTAAGAATACCATCAAGTGGTTCCTCGGGAGACAGACAGCGGGTGCTAACGTCCGTTGTCAAGAGGGAAACAACCCAGACCGCCAGCTAAGGTCCCAAATGATAGATTAAGTGGTAAACGAAGTGGGAAGGCCCAGACAGCCAGGATGTTGGCTTAGAAGCAGCCATCATTTAAAGAAAGCGTAATAGCTCACTGGTCGAGTCGTCCTGCGCGGAAGATGTAACGGGGCTCAAATCTATAACCGAAGCTGCGGATGCCAGTTTACTGGCATGGTAGGGGAGCGTTCTGTAGGCCGAT
The DNA here is from genome assembly GCF_001812735.1 of Neisseria sp. HMSC069H12. NCBI lineage: Bacteria > Pseudomonadati > Pseudomonadota > Betaproteobacteria > Neisseriales > Neisseriaceae > Neisseria > Neisseria sp. HMSC069H12. The sequence continues at coordinate 2,677 of NZ_KV810235.1, read as the reverse complement.
GAAGGTGCATTGTAAAGTGTGCTGGAGGTATCAGAAGTGCGAATGTTGACATGAGTAGCGATAAAGCGGGTGAAAAGCCCGCTCGCCGAAAGCCCAAGGTTTCCTACGCAACGTTCATCGGCGTAGGGTGAGTCGGCCCCTAAGGCGAGGCAGAAATGCGTAGTCGATGGGAAACAGGTTAATATTCCTGTACTTGATTCAAATGCGATGTGGGGACGGAGAAGGTTAGGTTAGCAAGCTGTTGGAATAGCTTGTTTAAGCCGGTAGGTGGAAGACTTAGGCAAATCCGGGTCTTCTTAACACCGAGAAGTGATGACGAGTGTCTACGGACATGAAGTAACCGATACCACGCTTCCAGGAAAAGCCACTAAGCTTCAGTTTGAATTGAACCGTACCGCAAACCGACACAGGTGGGCAGGATGAGAATTCTAAGGCGCTTGAGAGAACTCAGGAGAAGGAACTCGGCAAATTGATACCGTAACTTCGGGAGAAGGTATGCCCTCTAAGGTTAAGGACTTGCTCCGTAAGCCCTGGAGGGTCGCAGAGAATAGGTGGCTGCGACTGTTTATTAAAAACACAGCACTCTGCTAACACGAAAGTGGACGTATAGGGTGTGACGCCTGCCCGGTGCTGGAAGGTTAATTGAAGATGTGAGAGCATCGGATCGAAGCCCCAGTAAACGGCGGCCGTAACTATAACGGTCCTAAGGTAGCGAAATTCCTTGTCGGGTAAGTTCCGACCCGCACGAATGGCGTAACGATGGCCACACTGTCTCCTCCTGAGACTCAGCGAAGTTGAAGTGGTTGTGAAGATGCAATCTACCCGCTGCTAGACGGAAAGACCCCGTGAACCTTTACTGTAGCTTTGCATTGGACTTTGAAGTCACTTGTGTAGGATAGGTGGGAGGCTTTGAAGCAGAGACGCCAGTCTCTGTGGAGCCGTCCTTGAAATACCACCCTGGTGTCTTTGAGGTTCTAACCCAGACCCGTAATCCGGGTCGGGGACCGTGCATGGTAGGCAGTTTGACTGGGGCGGTCTCCTCCCAAAGAGTAACGGAGGAGTTCGAAGGTTACCTAGGTCCGGTCGGAAATCGGACTGATAGTGCAATGGCAAAAGGTAGCTTAACTGCGAGACCGACAAGTCGAGCAGGTGCGAAAGCAGGACATAGTGATCCGGTGGTTCTGTATGGAAGGGCCATCGCTCAACGGATAAAAGGTACTCCGGGGATAACAGGCTGATTCCGCCCAAGAGTTCATATCGACGGCGGAGTTTGGCACCTCGATGTCGGCTCATCACATCCTGGGGCTGTAGTCGGTCCCAAGGGTATGGCTGTTCGCCATTTAAAGTGGTACGTGAGCTGGGTTTAAAACGTCGTGAGACAGTTTGGTCCCTATCTGCAGTGGGCGTTGGAAGTTTGACGGGGGCTGCTCCTAGTACGAGAGGACCGGAGTGGACGAACCTCTGGTGTACCGGTTGTAACGCCAGTTGCATAGCCGGGTAGCTAAGTTCGGAAGAGATAAGCGCTGAAAGCATCTAAGCGCGAAACTCGCCTGAAGATGAGACTTCCCTTGTGGTTTAACCACACTAAAGAGTCGTTCGAGACCAGGACGTTGATAGGTGGGGTGTGGAAGCGCGGTAACGTGTGAAGCTAACCCATACTAATTGCTCGTGAGGCTTGACTCTATCATTTGAAGAACTTCAAAGATAAAAGCTTACTGACTGATTCAGTCATCACTAAATAATTGATTAAGGCTTTACCGATTTGTAACAGTTTAAGTTTGGCGGCCATAGCGAGTTGGTCCCACGCCTTCCCATCCCGAACAGGACCGTGAAACGACTCAGCGCCGATGATAGTGTGGTTCTTCCATGTGAAAGTAGGTCACCGCCAAACACCCATTCCGAAGCCCCCGACTGATGTCGGGGGCTTTTTACATGCCTGTCGGTTCTATCGGTTTGGCGATAGGTGATGGGGTAAGGGGTGCAAGAATATTGATGAACCGATACCTATTGAGTGTTCGTGCATTCTTGGTATTTGGATTATGTATGATTACCCTGTTGTTATTCTTGAACAAAAGTACTGAAAGTTACGGTTAACCGTTTGGAATATTTGAAATCAAACGATATTTGCGTTAATATGGCGTAAGCATTTATGTGGGTATGGGCTGTTGCCCTATCTGCGTATGTGACAGTGTTTACCGCTTGGAATAAAACCATTCTGTAGACTTCCTGACTGATTCAATCAAACACGTTATGGGAAAAAATCTGATGAAGAAATTTTTATTTGGTGCATTTGCCGCCGTCTGTGCGGCGTTCTCTTTGGCTGCCGTGAACATCAATACCGCGTCTTCTGCCGAACTGGAGGCCTTGCCGGGTATCGGCCCGGCTAAGGCGAAATCGATTGTGGAATACCGTCAGAAGAACGGTGCGTTCAAATCGGTGGAGGAGCTGAAAAACGTGAAGGGCATCGGTGATGCGGTGCTGAACAAGTTGAAGGCGGAGGCGACGGTTTCTTCTGCCGCGCCTAAGGCCGCCCAGCCTGCCGTGAAAAAATAAGCCTGACGGTTAACTGCCGTATACGCCGCCCCGAGGCCGAACCGTTTGCGGTTCGGGTTGACGGGCGGCTTTGTATGGGGCCGGGAATGAAGACCTGGACAAATGGAGACTTTACATTGGGTAA
>NZ_KV810234.1:0-288 GCF_001812735.1 Neisseria sp. HMSC069H12 | reverse complement strand
TGTGGTGTAAACAACGCAACGTTTTCCTACAGGTTATGGCTTAAGAAAACAAATTTTCCTCTTGTTTTAGGCGTATTTTGTTGGGAAACGTTGTTTTTTACAGACAGAGTAGGTATGGAGAATAGTTGTTTATTTCGTAATATGTTTTTCTAAAAGGAAATTTTAGGCGAACCATAAAAGACGGCTTATTGAGTTTGGAGTTTAAATGTTGTTTATATTGTTTTCAGACGGCCTTGTTGAGTGAGATTTATAGAGACCTTTGCAAAAATAGTCTGTTAACGAAATTTG
>NZ_KV810233.1:0-4853 GCF_001812735.1 Neisseria sp. HMSC069H12 | reverse complement strand
AAATACTGTAAACAACTCTACTAATTTCTACATATAAAGTGTCCCCAAGTCGCCACACTTGCTCATTGCAAGATGAGGGCGTACATTAATAGCCATACATGAGTATAAGGAAACATCTGATGAATCCTATTCGCCTGACCTTATTGATTGGTGCTGCTGCATTGCTTGCCGCCTGCGCCACCACGCCTGAGCAAAAAGCCGCACGTGCCCAAGCGCAGAAACGCTATGAGCAGGATCTTCAAGTCAATCTTGCCGCCCAATGCGACCAAGAGACTGCCGCTCTGATCCGCCGCAAATTTGACGAAGAAGGCAAACCCGGTACCGCAACTGCGGAACAAAAAGCCTTCCGCCTCAAATATATCGATAAAGTTTCCGATCCGATGTTCCAAGCCTGCTACAAAATGGCATGGCAAAACTATATTTCCCAAGAACAGCTGCGCGAAGCCCGCTACTATCGCTATTACGACGATTGGGGCTATCCGTTTGGCCGTTATCCTTGGTGGTGGTAAGGTATTAACAAACTTTAGGGCCGTCTGAAAGCATATATTTATTGGTTTCAGACGGCCTAAGGTTTATTGAAACGGCAATAACGTTTACAATAGCCGCCTATTCAAACACAATACCACCACCCATGAACATCTGGCTTGGACAGCGACACGCGCCCAAATTTCCGCAAGGAGCCGCCGTAACCATCGGCAACTTCGACGGCGTACACCTCGGGCATAAACACATTCTACAAAAACTCAAACGAGAGGCAGACCAGCGCGGTCTGCCTGTTGTCGTTGTTGTTTTTGAGCCTCAGCCCAAAGAATTTTTTGCGCGTAAAGCCGGGAAAAAGCTGCCTTATCGCATCAGCCCGCTACGTACCAAATTGCGCCTTTTGCGTGAAACCAGTTGTGTAGATGCCGTTTGGGTCTTACGTTTTAACCAAGCTTTCTCCAATATGAGTGCACAAGCGTTTATCGACCAGTTTTTGCGCCAAACGCTCAATACGCGTTATCTGCTGATTGGCGACGATTTCCGTTTCGGTGCCGGCCGTGAAGGCTGTTTTGAACTCTTGGCTCAACAGCCTGATATGCAAACCGAGCGCACGCCGTCCGTTATCGTTGAAGACATCCGCACCAGCAGTACCGCCGTCCGCCAAGCCCTTTCAGACGGCAAGTTGGAATACGCCAAAAAACTGTTGGGCCATGATTACGTGTTAAGCGGCAAGGTCAAACATGGGCAAAAACTCGGCCGCACCATCAACGCGCCTACCGCCAATGTCCAGCTTCCTCCGTATCATTATGCACTAAGTGGAGTATTTGTCGTTGAGGCAGACGGCACATTCGGCACGCGCCGAGGCGTTGCCAGCTTTGGTTTTAACCCCACTGTCAGCAACAACCGCTCGCAAAAGCTGGAAGTCCATCTGTTCGATTTCAACGGCGATTTGTACGGCCAGCGTATCTTCGTCCGCTTTCTGCACAAACTGCGTGACGAGAAAAAATTTGAGAGTATCGAAGCATTGAAAACCCAAATTTTGCAAGATATAGAAGATGCGAAGGTTTGGGAAGCATAGAAACGCTTCTAGAAGCTTATAAAATCAAGACAATTGGGCTACAATAAGTCCTTTGAATTTTTTCAGACGGCCTGTTCCTTTTAAAATGAGCAATCAGGCCGTCTGAAACCGAAATACCGCAACAATAGAGATTAAAAAATGACCGATTACAGTAAAACCGTAAACCTGCTCGAGAGCCCGTTTCCAATGCGCGGCAATCTTGCCAAGCGCGAGCCTGCATGGCTGAAAAGCTGGTACGAGCAAAAACGCTACCAAAAACTGCGCGAAATCGCCAAAGGCCGTCCGAAATTCATTCTGCACGACGGTCCTCCGTATGCCAACGGCGACATCCACATCGGTCATGCCGTCAATAAAATTCTCAAAGACATCATTATCCGCAGCAAAACCCAAGCCGGTTTTGACGCGCCTTACGTACCGGGTTGGGACTGCCACGGTTTGCCTATCGAAGTGATGGTAGAAAAACTGCACGGCAAAGACATGCCTAAAGCCCGTTTCCGCGAATTGTGCCGCGAATACGCCGCCGAACAGATTGCCCGTCAGAAAAAAGACTTTATCCGCTTGGGCGTGTTGGGCGATTGGGATAACCCCTATCTGACCATGGATTTCAAAACCGAGGCGGATACTGTGCGTATGCTCGGCGAAATCTACAAATCCGGCTATCTCTACCGCGGCGCGAAACCGGTTCAATTCTGTTTGGACTGTGGCTCTTCATTGGCCGAAGCTGAAGTGGAATATAAAGACAAAGTATCGCCTGCGATTGATGTTGCCTATCCGTTTAAAGACAATGCCGCGCTTGCCGCCGCATTCGGTTTGGCAAGTATCGAAGGCAAAGCGTTTGCCGTTATCTGGACAACTACGCCTTGGACTTTGCCTGCGAGCCAAGCCGTTTCAGCTGGCGCAGACGTGGTGTATCAACTGATTGATACGCCTAAAGGCAAATTGGTGTTGGCCAAAGATTTGGCAGAAGACGCGCTCAAACGTTACGGTTTTTCAGACGGCATTGCTATTCTTGCCGAAACCACCGGCGACAAGCTGGAAAACCTGCACATGAATCATCCGTTCCTCGAGCGTGATATTCCCATGCTCAACGGCGACCACGTTACCACCGACGCCGGTACCGGCTTGGTTCATACTGCGCCTGCGCATGGTCTGGAAGACTACGCTGTCTGCAATAAATACGGCATCGAGCTTTACAACCCCGTCAACGCCGAAGGCAAATACATCAGCGAAACGCCGCGCGTTGCCGGTATGAGCGTTTGGGAAGCCAATCCCGTTATCCTGCAATGGTTGGAAGAAACCGGCAACCTCTTGGCAAGCAGCAAAATCGAACACAGCTACGCACACTGCTGGCGTCACAAAACGCCGTTGATTTACCGTGCGACCGGCCAATGGTTTGTCGGTATGGATAAAGCAGGTGACGACGGTAAAACCTTGCGCGATAAAGCCATCAAAGCCGTTGATGACACTGAATTTTTCCCATCATGGGGTCGCGCGCGTTTGGAAGCCATGATTGAAGGCCGTCCTGACTGGGTGGTTTCACGCCAACGCTATTGGGGCACGCCGATGACTTTCTTTGTTCACAAAGAAACCGGTGAACTGCATCCAAACTCTGCCGAGTTGTTGGAAAAAGTTGCTCAAAAAATCGAAGGAAAAGGCATCGAAGCATGGTTCTCTCTTGATAAGAGCGAACTCTTGAGTGCGGAAGATTGCGAAAATTACGACAAACTTTCCGATACCATGGACGTATGGTTCGACTCCGGCTCGACCCATTACTCCGTCTTGAAACAACGCGAAGAATTGGAATGGCCGGCTGACTTGTACCTCGAAGGCAGCGACCAACACCGCGGCTGGTTCCAATCATCTATGTTGACCGGTTGCGCCTCATCCATGGGTCGCGCACCATACAAACAGCTTCTGACCCACGGTTTCGTGGTTGACCAAAACGGCCGCAAAATGTCGAAATCCATTGGCAACGTTGTCGCACCGCAAGAAGTTTACAACGAATTCGGCGCGGACATCCTGCGCCTGTGGGCGGCATCCACCGATTACAGCGGCGAATTGGCGATTTCCAAAGAAATCCTCAAACGCGTAACCGAAAGTTACCGCCGTATCCGCAACACCTTGAGCTTCCTGTTTGCCAACCTCAGCGACTTCAATCCTATTGAAGATGCGGTACAACAGGCAGATATGGTGGAAATCGACCGCTACGCTGTGGTATTGGCACGTCAGCTGCAAGAGCGTCTGGCAGGCGATTACTATCCGCGCTATGCCTTCCATTTTGCTGTAAAAGACATTGTTTCTTTCTGTTCGGAAGACTTGGGCGCGTTCTACCTCGATATCTTGAAAGACCGCCTCTACACCACCCAAGCAGACAGCCATGCACGCCGCAGCGCGCAAACTGCCCTGTATCACATCACGCGCAGTTTGGTTCTGCTGATTGCACCGATTTTGTGCTTCACCGGCGAAGAAGCGTGGGACATCATCGGCGGCGGCGAAGAAGACAGCGTCCTCTTCCACACTTGGCACGAGTTCCCGCCCATCAACGAAAAAGCCGAAGCCGAACTGGTGAAAAAATGGACGGCAGTCCGCGAAGCACGCGAAGCAGTAACTGCCGCCATCGAGCCTTTGCGTACGGATAAAACCGTCGGCTCTTCATTGCAAGCCGAAGCCGAAATTACGGCTCCGGAAGAAATTGCCGATTATCTGAACACTTTGGGCGAAGAATTGCGTTTTGCTTTGCTGGTGTCTAAAGCAGAAGTGAAAGTAGGTGATGAACTTGCTGTAACCGCTAAAGCCAGCGATGGTGAAAAATGCGAACGCTGCTGGCACTACACCCACGATGTGGGCGCAGTTGCAGGCCATGAAACCATCTGTAAACGTTGTGCCGACAACGTTGACGGTAAAGGAGAAGACAGACATTACGCTTAATTGTTTGGTCTAAGATAAAGGCCGTCTGAAAACTTTGAAAATAGATTTTCAGACGGCCTTTGTTTATTGAATCTGTTTCGTATAGCGAATAGATTTTGAAGGGTAATTGGGATTTGTAGTTTTGATCAATAGAGATAGTCAGTATGTGCATAGTGGATTTGACGCATATTGAAAAATATATTCTCGTAGAAAGTACTTTTCAAAGGGTCTTACTTATCCATGGAGTATGGACGTATTTTGAACCTTTAAATAGCCTCATATTTACGTTTTTATCCTTAAAAGGAAACTATATTCCTTATTCGTTTTATCCAATATAAAAGGCCGTCTGAAACAAGTGAACTGCACCCCAAAAGTTGGACATCCCCCC
>NZ_KV810232.1:0-8511 GCF_001812735.1 Neisseria sp. HMSC069H12 | reverse complement strand
GTGTAAACAACGCAACGTTTTCCTACAGATAATGGCTCTAAGTTAAATATCAGTGATACAGTAATGATTGGAAATCAAAACAATGACGGTTTCGGTGGTAAATTGACTGTCACAGGTGCCGGAAGTGAATTAAATGTAGGCGGGGTTTTAAATATCGGTAACTACAGTAATGCGAATCTCTCTATTTTAGAGGGCGGAAAGGTAAGCTCAACATTTCATGGTGATCCTAACGCGCCTCACTTTTGGGGATGGCTTCTTCATAAGCCAGATGGTCGAACAGCTATTAATACTAAAATTATTATTGATGGTGAAGGTTCTGAACTTTCTTATCATAAAGACTCATTAATTCGTGTAGTTGGTGGCGGCCACAAAGAAACAAATGTTGATGTATTGATTTCTAATGGCGGTAAACTCAGCGCAGGTGTGTTGCAATTAGAAAATGGCACAGCCAATATCCAAATTGGCAACAAAGGTAAAGGTGGAACACTAGATGTTAAACGTTTTTCTATTGGTCTTACAAAACCAACATTCACCTTTGACCAAAATGATGAGTTGAATTTTACCCCTATTATCCACACGTATGGTTCACTGAAAGAATCTCATGTTAATTTCATACAAAGTGGTTCTGGCACAACGTTATTTGCGCCAACAAGCATGAGAGGCGTAAATTCTAAAATTGATATTACCGATGGTACATTGAAAGTCGGTAGAGATAATGTCTTTTTTGGTGCTGGAACTAAAACCAATGAGATTAATATTGGTTCCAAAGGTACATTAGCATTAAACGGTCATAATGCTGACGCATTAACCGTTAATAATGAAGGTACTATTCGTCTTGCCTCTGATGATGAATCGGCAAATAAAACACTTCGAGTGCTTGACTATACTTCTAATAACGGAAAATTGATTGTCAGTTCCGTTTGGAATAATGATTCAAGTACAACCAAGTCAGATCTTTTGTATATTCTACGTTCAGCAACCGGCCATACTGTAGTTGAAACGGCTAGTGGTTATATTGAAGGAGACATTCTTCGTAAAGCTCATGAAGATGCTTATTCAGCTCCTGTGGTTTGGGACGCAAATATAAATTCTCAAGCTACGTTTACTGGAACGGCTAAAACAAGAAATGCCGGAGAAGCTCAGTTAACCAAGAAGGATCGTTCTATTTACGCGTGGACATTAAAAGCATTTGGTCATGATATTTATGCGGCACCGGTTTCTGCATATATCCAAATGCCACGAGTCAACATGGAATTAGGTTATAGCGTGTTGGATACCTTACACCAACGTCGTGGTGAAATTAGTCAATCACCAAATTCTTCCGTTTGGGCGCGTGTTTCCGGTAAACGCTTGGAAACCGAGGGACGTTCCCGTTTAGACGTTGATAGTTCACAATATGTCGCACAAGTAGGTTATGACTTTAACCGCAGCGAAATGCAAAATGGCGTACCACAATCTCTAAGCGGTGTATATTTTGCTTATTCTCGTGCAGATAGTCGCTTCTACGACCAATATCGTGCTGAAAACGGCGTTGTGGCTGCTGATAAATATACCGGTAAAGGTAAAACAACAGCAGCAAACATCGGTGTATATCACTTATACCGTGCAGTAAATGATGCTTATGTGGATACTGTGGCTCAATTCTCTTACTTAACCAATAAGTATAATCCCAATCTTAGCCGTGAAGTAAGACAACATGGTTGGAGCGGTGCGGTATCTGTTGAGGGTGGTCACAGCTTTGCATTAGGCAATTCCAACTGGCGCCTTGAACCACAAACCCAATTGGTTTACCAACATTTAAAACTTCAATCATTCCATGATGGAGTTCGTGATGTTGCACAAGGTTCGGACAACAACTTACGTGGACGTATTGGTGTGCGTTTAAGCCACAGCAAAGACTTCCAACGTAACCCAAACGTGTATTTTGTCGCAAACGTATGGCATGATTTTGTTAAAGCAAAATCTGTCTTAATCGGTGATACCAAATATGGCGAGAATTATTCCCGCACTTGGTTGGAAGGTGGTGCAGGTTTAAATGTACCATTCGGTAATCACGCTATTCATGCAGATCTTCGTTTAGAACATTCTCTAGGCAATAAAGGTAACCGTTCCGGTGCGAAAGCCGTGTTAGGTTATAGCTACGCTTGGTAATTCAAATAACAAATATATAAAACAAAAACCACCTTCTTCTGAAGGTGGTTTTTTATTAGATGTTTTGGTTCTTATAATATGGTTGCTAATTTGTTTCAGCAATAAAAAAGTGATATGATCGCGCCCCGTCTTAATTCTGAGACAGAGAGGAAAAAAAACTATAAAATTTAAACTTAATAAACTTACGTTGCTTCTATTAGCCGCGCCATTGGCTGCGAATGCAAGCGTTACTTGGTCAGGGACTAATGACGGAATTCCGGAAACCCTTGGGAAAGTAAACCCAGATACGGTTAACGGCTTAGTTCAAGTTAGTAGTGGTAATGGTAATGAAGGTAATCTTAGAATTGATGGGGGCTCTGTTGTAAATATACAAGGGACATTACATATAGCCAACCATCGCCAGTCTAAAGGAACTGTTGTCGTTGACGGGCAAGGCAGTAAACTCATTGTAACCAGTGATGCCAATAATCCAATGAATATCGGTAACTTTGGTAGTGGTAATTTATATGTTTCCAATGGTGGGCAGGTAATCGGTGAATTTGAAGGGACTGAACCGACACCTCACTTTTGGGGATGGCTTCGTGATACCCCGGAAGATGTCACCAATACGGTAATTTCAGTTACCGGTAAAGGTTTATTGCTTCAGTACCCGAAAAACGCCGAAATTCGTGTTGCCGCAAGTGATTGGAGCTCTAAAACCAATACTGTTAATGTATTAGTTGCAGATGAAAGTAAACTTACTGCGGGGACATTAAGAGTAGGAAATGGTACAACCAACATCCAAATTGGTGATAACAACAAAGCAGGCACGTTTGATGTAGAAAAAATTAAACTTGAAGAGAATCCTCAAAAGGTCAAATTTGATTTCGCACAAACAGATGATTTTAACTTCACGCCTGAAATGACCTCAGCTTCCCCTACTACTAAGATTGTTGACTTTGTTCAAAGAGGGAGTGGCACCACTTTATTTGCACCAAGAAACATGAGTGATATTTAACTCTAATGTCAGTATTACTAACGGTACATTAAAAGTTGGTAGAGATTCAGCCAAGCTCCGTTGATTATTACGGGTGGCTTCCGTTCGCAAAACGCCATGGAAGATGCACTCGCCAGCGGCCATTTGGATTTGGTCGGCGTCGCCCGCCCGTTTGCCTTAGTCCCTGATTTGGCAAACAAAATGCAAAACGGCACTTACCCAACCGTGCAAACTGACCGCATCCAAACGGGCGTAGCGTTGGTTGATAAAAAAGCGGGCGCGATGTTGGAAATGAACTGGTATATGACGCAAATGGACTTAATCGGACAAGGCCAACAGCCTGATCCCAAATTGTCGGCGTGGAAAGTATTGCTGAAAACTTTGTGGGAAAACGGCAAAGCAGGGTTAAGTACGGGTAGAGCTTGATGGGGCAAGCAGTTGGATTTTAAAGTTGATTTGCAAAAACACCTGAAAATTTGACCGTATTTAAAAGCATGGAATATAAATAAATTGATACTAAAAAACCGTTTAAATCGTTAAGTACAAACGGTTTTTTAGAAGTTACGGTAGAGGCATTAATACAGAAAAGACGCTGCTTTGGTTGAGATTTAAAATAAAAAATAATGAGTAGATTTAAAACGAGCGTATTGGGGCTTGAGCTAACAGACTAACAGTGTGTCGATGTGTGAATTAGGTAACAGATTGTGATCATTATAAATGAGCCACATTGTTAAGCTGCTCAATATGAAAACCACTTTCACTATCGTATTTCACAATACTGATAGAAGTATTCAATAATGACACGGATTTACCCTCATCACGATGGTTTTCCAAAGTCGCTCCGCCTAATAAGGACAATAAAAGCCGCAAGGTGTGGCCATGCGATACCACTAAAATATTAGCGCCCGATTGATGTACCTTAATGATATCGTAAAGGGCGGCCATTGCACGTACTGCCAATTGTTCAAAGGTTTCGCCACCATTGCTTAATGCTTTATAAGCTGCCGGGTCATTGGTCAGTTGTTTGAATTCTGTTAGCTTCCGCAGGTCAGCGATCTGCATACCTTCCCAACTTCCAAAAGATTGCTCATTTAGTCCACAGTGTTGAAAAAGAGGGATGGGACGCTGGCCGATAATATGGCCAGCCGTATCAATGGCACGTTGTAAAATGCTGGAGTAAGCAGCGGTAAATTCTACTTGTTGTAGCGCTATGCCGGTTTTCAGAGCTCCTGCAATCCCTTGTTCGGTCAGTGGTGAATTGCCGGATCCCTGTAAAAGCCCCTGTTCGTTCCATTGGGTACGGCCATGGCGAATAAAATAAAAAGCTAGTTGTTTTGACATCATAGTTCCTCGTAGATCGGGAAGTATAGGGTATAACTAACTTATGATGCAAAGGCCGTCTGAAACGAGAATTTCAGACGGCCTTTTACTTTAACGTGTGCCGTTTAGATACGGTCGTGCCTGGAGGATAACAAGCTTACCATTGTCAAACGCCCATTCGATGTCCTGCTCACCATTAGCAAATAGCTGTTTGATTTGTTGGCCGGTTTGGTCAAGGCGACGTATTTGTTCTTGATTCATCACATTGCCACTGGTTACAGGCACTTCTCGTACTCCACCATTTTTATCCAGTTGCAATGCTGTGATTTCATTAGAGGAGCTGAGACGTTGTACAGAATCATTGCGACGGTTATAGACTACCTGTTCGGCTACCCGTTTACCTTCAACGACACGAATACCCAACCCGCGTTTGGCGGCAATGTAGGCGCTGTTTTTCTGAGCAATATCATAAGGATTGATGGTAACCAACACGCCGGAGAGATCTGCATTGATGCTTTGTTGCACAAAGACACTCATTTTCACGCTATCGTGAGGCAGTCCGGCAATACGGCGGGCTTCGTATGCGCTGTAATTGAAGACGGAAGCCCAAGATTGTTTCACCGCTTCGGCTAACGCGTTTTCATCGGTAACATTTGGCACGGTGGTGTACAGCCCTGCGCCGCTGAAATTGGGCAGGTCTTCGGAATTAGAGGAGCTGCGGACAAACACACCTTTGCTGTTTAATTGATTGTGCCATTGTTCAGCCCATCTGTGTTTCCATTCTGACGGGATTTCGGCATCGGTAATTTTTTTCTGCAGTGTGAGTAAAGCAGTGCGGCGCTTGCGGTTGTCTCCATCACTTTGCGTTTCTATTTGTGCCAGTGTTGTCGCATTAATACCCAGCCTATCCATCATGGCTTGATAGTAGGCAAACGGAATGCAGAATCCGTCAGGTACGTTACTGCCTGCAATATGGGTGCGGATATGACCGAGATTGGCAGCCTTACTGCCGCAGTAACGGCTGTCATCACGGCGCAGGTTTGCCAAGGCCCGAAGGCTATAATCGGAAACATTAGGTTGGGGCAGGGTAAGGCCGTCTGAAAAGCTTTTGCTGGTAGTGTTTTGGTTGGTTTGGACAATTCGGTATTGCTTAGCAGTCGCTTCAAATTCGATACGACGGCCAATATATGGGGCTAGGATTTTTTCTGCATCTTTAAGGTAAATATTGGGAATCCCCCAACCGCGTGCCAGTACATTCACATGGGACAATGCAGTAGATGGTTTTTCACTGATAATCCCTGCCACAGGAGGCAACTCTAGAGGAACCTCTTTCAAAATAATAATATCGTCGGCGCTAACATTATAAAGGTCATCTTCTTTGGCAATAACGCGTAATGTACCTATCGCTTTACCTTGGTTTAGAGGCAGGTAGGGGAAATTCTTAATCAAACTTTCTTGGGTAATAAAAGGAACTTTACTTTGTTCGGCAACGGTTTCCTGCCATAAAGAATTGGTTTTATAACGCAACGGAGCGTAGAAACTGTCTTTCAGACGACCTGCCGCCAATCTCAACAATTCAGGCGTGATTTTATCTCCTTCCCAAAACTCATAAACATATTCCTGAGTACTATTCTGCCAACTGATAGTACCAAACAGATAACGCCGGTTAGAACTACGGTATTGTTGATTCAATTCAGTTTTTGACAGCATAGGTTTCAAGATCGTAGCCAGATAGTGCTCATGCAGCCGAAATTTGGGAGTATTGATGTAGTCGGTACGGTTATCGTCTTCACGATCGATGAGAAAGAGGATATGAGGAATTTCATATTCACTACCTTGCTCATAGATACGCGAAAGTAAGTCAAAATCGGCTTGGCTTTTGATTGCAGATAATGCAGAAATTTGTGTTTTAACTGGGGTTATTGCAGTTTGACGCTTTTCAGACTCGTAATAAGAAGGCTTACGCGCCGTTGGTGCAGCCGTGTCGGCTGTCTCAGCTTCAGGACGGCAGGCTGAAAGTAAAAGCAATATTGGGAGACAAAAAGCAGGCTTCATGATGCTGTCGGTTATCTAAATCAGATGAAAAGTAATATACCTATAGTAAAAATCTAAATCAAACTGTTTGTTGCCTGGATGAAGCAGTTTTATCATCTGATATTAAATAGGCCGTCTGAAAAGTGATTTCAGACGGCCTTTTAGATTGTCAACACTCCTAAAATATTCATGGACCTGAATACTTTAAAACAAGTTATTGAAATTTAGAAGAAGGAAGAAGAAATAGAAAAAAACGATGAGTAGGATAAGGTAAAGTAGAGTTTCCAATATTTCTTAAATATTACCATTCAGACTACATTTTCCCCGTTAATTACTATCAATTTACCATCAGTATCATCTCAGTTAAGATGTCTGAATATTGTTATAATATACCTTAATAATCACTATTTAGAATAATGTGGTAAATACGTTGAAGCATCAGACAATCAACGAACATGAATGTATCCTGATCAAGTTATCTTAAAATATTTAATTTGCTCATGATATTGAATAAGGACTTTACTGATGAAACCTTTTATCCTGTTGCTATCTGCAGCTTTATTGTCAACTTTAAGCCTAAATGCCTGTACGGAGAGAAATAATATGAGTGTCCAACAACAAACGGAAGCACGTTTCAAATTAAACCCCGAGCCGAAACAACCATACAGGGTCAAGGTTAAGATTAAGAATGCACCGGGGCCGATGAAACCTATAAATGATATGTATATTGGTTATGCAGCAAGAAATTGTTCTTATACCATTAGTCGGTTGGCAGGTGCGACGGCATCTCCTGAAAAAAATGTTCCAATCAAAATGAATTTGGTTGGGCATGATGAATACGAAGTACTCTTCTATGCTGATGCTGTATTGGATGAAGATTATTTCGGAGAAGGTGTCTGTCAATGGAAGCCTGAAAATTTTGGAGCTTCATTTAAGGCAACAGGTAAAAAGGAAGAAACTGAATTCAATATCAGCGATGTAATGGAAAATCTTGAAAAAGAAAAAACACTGACCAAATATTATTGGAAGCGAGGGTATCCGTATCATAAAAATGAAGACGGTTTACCAGATGAAAGAATAGCCCCTGATTTTGGGGAAAATACTTTGGAAGGTTATGGACCGGGACCTCATAATGACAATGATTTTTTTAGTATTACCGTTACTTTAGAGGAAATTAAACCATGAGCCAACTAAGCAAACAACAATATGCCGACCTTGCCAAAGATTCCTATGAAAACCGTGTGGTTACCCCTCCTAATAAAACCTTACTTATTGGTGGAAATCATTATAGAGTCCTAGCTGTCCACAAAAATCCGACAACAGACTACCAAGGTGTAGTTTATCAAGATGTCCGTACCAATGAGATTGTTGTCGCCCATAGGGGGACGTCATCTCTGATGGATGTCAACGTTGATCTGAAAATGGTTATACATAAGGCCAATATCCAGGCAGAAGATGCAGCAAAACTGACTAGGATAGCGCTAAAAGCAGCTAAGGAATTTCACGATGATCACCCTGAGTATAACACCCCTCGAATCACACAAGTTGGTCATTCCTTAGGTGGAACGTTAGCTCAAATTCAATCTTATCGTTTCAAGCAGGAGGGCGTTACCTTTAACGCCTATGGTGCAGCAGCTTTAAATGGGATTCCTAAAGGGGGGGGATAAAGTAATCAATTACTCATTGGCGTCAGATGCGGTATCAGCTGCAGCGCCTCATTATGGTAAAATGGTTATCCTAGCTAAAGAAAGAGAATTAATCATGCTGAAACTTAATGGATACAGCAATGACAGTAACGGTATACCTTATTTAAAGGAGACAGTTTCACCAGCTGCTGGATCTCTGTTGTGGTCACACGGTATTGCTAATTTTACCGGTATTAATTCAATACTCTCAGAACGCAATTATCAGCCTGCTTTGGAATTGGCAGAACGCAATAAAAAATTGATAACTGATTATAGGGATGATGTTAATGACTACCGTAACACGTTACATAAGATGTAGGAAAACGTTGCGTTGTTTACACCACA
>NZ_KV810231.1:0-9879 GCF_001812735.1 Neisseria sp. HMSC069H12 | reverse complement strand
AATCTAAAATAGCAGAAGTTGAGGTAATAAAACCTAAAATAGTAAAATCCGAAATAGAAAAAACTGGAATATTAGAACAGTATTTTCCTATGTTGAAATTAACTAATGGTAAAGATTTTAATACAGCTAGTTTAACAGTTTGGCTGTTATTAGGTACTTTATATTGTTACATTGCCTCTTATCCTATCTTAGTTCTTCATGCGGTTCGAGTTTATTTATTAAACAAGAAAAACATATCACATATATTAGGTATATTGTTAATGATAGTATACATGATATTTTTAGCACTTTATTTAAAAATATTTTGTCTAATACTTATATTTGTGATAATTTTTTCAGGCTTCCAATGCTATTTTTTATATGAAGTAGCTAAAGTAACTGAAGGAGGAGAGGGATATGATTATATGAAGCATTTAACAAAGGCAAAAAATCCTGTAAAAACAGATACTGAAACAAATGCTGAAACAAATGCTGAAACAAATCCTGGTTATATTAAAGACATAACAGATTCTTATAAGCATTTAAGAGAACATGGTAATACCGCTTTAATTATTTTATTAGAAGTTTTACTGGCTTTTATCCTTTATTTTTCTTTGCATTTTGAAAGGGAAAATAAGTTTATGGATTTTTCTATAGTCTCCATCATTCTGATAATTTGGATTTTCCCTGCAGCTTTAGTATATTTTTATGGTCACCTATTAGAAAGAAAGTTTTCAGAGTTCGATAATAAAGAAAATAAATAGAATTGGTAAAATAAGATGAAATTGTTACTCGCTTGTTTTTTAATAGCTGTCGCGATTTTTCTTTTCTGGCTTATGAGACGAAGTACAGTTAAGGAATATGCTCCTGTCCATACTTCTGATCCTATTCAAGCTATTACTCAGTTGGCAGAAGAAGGAAATGTCCAGGCTCAATATGAATTAGCTGGGTTATATTGTAATAAATAGCCTAAAGATTATCGAAAGGCAGTGCATTGGTATATGAAGGCGGCAGAGCAGGGGCATCTTGATGCGCAATGCCTTTTGATAAAGGAGTATTCTAGTTTTTTGACTAACAGGGACTATGAGCAGTTGAAACAGTGGCTGCATGTGAAGGCAGAGGAGGGCATTATCCAAGCTAAATTCTATTTGGGTGAGCTGTATTTCCAACTGTCCGATTATGAGCAGGCATTGTATTGGTATCGTTTGGCTGGTAATCAGGGATATGGCCCTGCTATGTGCCGATTGGGTCAGATGTATAAGAATGGAACGGGTGTTGCGCAAGACTATAAACAGGCAGAAGAATGGTTTATTAAAGGTGGGCCATATGGTGAGCCTCGATGGCACTTGTTCATGATGTATTC
Source organism: Neisseria sp. HMSC069H12 (assembly GCF_001812735.1). Taxonomy (NCBI): domain Bacteria; kingdom Pseudomonadati; phylum Pseudomonadota; class Betaproteobacteria; order Neisseriales; family Neisseriaceae; genus Neisseria; species Neisseria sp. HMSC069H12. Next base: position 8,537 of record NZ_KV810231.1, on the reverse strand, counting down.
TCGCATGGCGAGTGAAGGGGATATAGAGGCTCAATACAAATTAGGCTTGCAGTATCGATACGGTGGAAGTATAGATAAAAGTGATTCTTCTTTTGGTATTGATTATAAGCAGGCACTGTCTTTATTTCGTAAATTGGCGGAACAAGGGCATGCCGATGCTCAGTTTCAATTGGCTCAGATGTATAATTGGGGAGAAGGGATAACGCAAAATGATGTGTTGGCGATTTATTGGTATCGTAAAGCAGCAGAGCAGGGGGTTGCATCAGCTCAGTTTTGTTTGGGCATTAAGTATAAACTTGGCCAAGGTTTTCAACAGGATGACACGCTGGCTCAGGAATGGTTTGAGAAGGCTTATAGTAACGGGTATCCTCGTGAAGAGTCTTAAGGCTCAATAAATAGTTGCTCAATTAACCTGACAATAATATTAGGCCGTCTGAAAATCCCTAAACATTTTCAGACGGCCTTATTGTTTATTCATTCAAAATCTAACAGTCAAACTCGGCAATCACCGGCGCATGGTCGCTGGGGCGTTCTTGGGCGCGGGTTTCTAGGTCGACGGTGACGTCGGTAAGGGTGGCGGCGAGTTCGGGGCTGGTGAGGATGTGGTCGATGCGCAGGCCGAGTTTGCGTTGGAACATGGCGCCGCGGTAGTCGAACCATGTGTAGAACGCGCCTTCGGGGTGGATTTTGCGCAGGCTGTCGGTCAGGCCGAGGTCGAGCAGGTTTTTAAACCATTGTCTTTCGATGGAGGAGCAATGGATTTTTTCATGCCATTTTTCGGGGTCGTAGCAGTCGGCATCGGCCGGGGCGATGTTGAAGTCGCCGAGCAGGACGAGTTTGGGGTGGGCGGCCATTTCGGTGCGGACGAACTCGGTCAATGCAGCAAACCATTGTTCTTTGTATTGGAATTTTGGGCTGTCTAGGGCTTCTCCGTTGACGCAATAGACGTTGATGACGCGCACGCCGTTGATGGTGGCGGCGATGACGCGGCGTTGCGGGTCGTCGGGTAGGGCGGGTAGGCCGCAATGTACGTCTTGCGGTTCGTGGCGGCTGATGATGGCGACGCCGTTGTAGGTTTTTTGGCCGCTCCAGACGCAATGCCAGCCCATCATTTGCAGGGCGGCGGCCGGGAATTTGTCTTGGTCGAGCTTGAGTTCTTGTAAGGCGAGTATGTCGGCTTGGTGGTCGGCCAGCCAGTTTTGTACTTGGGGCAGGCGGACGTTGAGGGAATTGACGTTCCAAGTGGCGATTTTCATGATGTTTCCGTGTGTGCTATTGGGTGGGAAGGCGGCGGATTGCGCCTGTGGGCATGGGCGGTATTGTATAGCGGATTGGTTTATTTTTCGATATGGGCTGAAAGGGGCAGGCCGTCTGAAAGCTGGTGTTTCAGACGGCCTTGATGTTGTGATGTGGAATAATTTGTTTATTCTGCTGGCTCTTTGAGCGTGCGCAGGGTATTGAGGATGGTGGTGGCTTCTTCGGAGATGAGGCGGTATTCGATGATGCGGTGGTAGCGCGTGAAATCGATGATGCCTTCGGTGCGCAGGCGTGCGAGGTGGTTGGCGATGCCGGTCGGGGAGGAGTCGAGCGCCTGTGCCAATTCGGTAATGCTGCGGTCGCCGTCAAGCAGCAGAAAAAGGATGGCCATACGTTCGGGGTTGGCAATCAGTTTGAGAATGGTAGAGAGACGCTTGATTTCCATATTATTGTTCCTTTTGTCTGTTATATGAATGCTTGATTTGGGTTAAATTTGGATGATTGTAGTTTTTATTAAGATTAACCTTATAATTCAAACCCTTACCTTGCAGTGTACACGGTTTTGTAAAATTTGAGGGCATTGTTTTGCAATTTTTTTGTTTATTTTCGATATCTTGCTTTGGTTGCGAAACTGGATTGAAAAGAGACGAAAGGCCGTCTGAAATGTTCCGTTGCAGATGATTTTGCTGACGGATGTTTCAGACGGCCTCTGTTTTGGCTTTAAGTTGTTTTTTCTTCTATGTTTGTTTGGAATCAGCCGATTGATTGTTTTTAAACAAACAACAAGGTTTTATGATTTTATGCTGAGTACTACACGCCAAGGGCTTGTCAGCCGTTTGGACGTGTTGTCGAAATGCGACTACTTTTTCTTCCAGCCTGCGGTCATGGCGAAGGTGATGGGGTCGTAGTATTTCGGCAGCTTGGACGGAATGCCCACATCGTTACGGTACACGACGCGGTAGCGGTCGGCGAACCAGTTTGGAACGATGGTGTATTGGTGGCGGATCAGTCGGTCGAGCGCGCGCGAGGTGGTTTGCAGCTCTTGGCGGTTGGTAAAGCTGTTGAAATGGGTCAGCAGTTTTTCAACCGCAGGATGACAGACGCCAGATAGGTTGCGGCTGCCTTCGGTTTTGGCGGCGGCGCAGCTGAAGTAGTCGTATTGCTCGTTGCCGGGGCTTTCACTGTTGCCGTAGTAGCCGGTGGTTACGTCAAAATCGAAGTCGTTCATGCGTTTTTGGTACACGGCGGAATCGGCGGTGCGCACGTTCATGGTGATGCCGATTTTGGCGAGGTCGCGCTGCCATTTGGCGGTAATGCGTTCGTAGTTTTTGCTTGGGGCGAGGAATTCAAAGGTCAGCGGTTTACCTTGTTTGTCCACTGCTTTGCCGTTTTTGTATTGATAGCCGCCTTTTTCAAGCAGGGCACGTGCTTTGAGCAGGTTTGGGCGCACGCCCAGTTTGGGGTCGGTAACCGGCGGCATAGGGACGTCTTGATCCAATACGCCGTCGGGCAGCTTGGTGCCCAATGATTTGAGCAATGCGGTTTCCGCGCTGTCAGGCTTGCCGGTTGCGGCCATGGTACTGTTGGTGAAGAAGCTGTCGGTGCGGCGGTATGCGCCGTAGAAGATGCGGCTGTTGACGCTTTCGTAGTCGAAGCTTTCAATCAAGGCGCGGCGGACGTAAATATTGTCCAAGGGCTTGTGGCGCATATTGATGACGAAGCCTTGCATGCCGGCTGTGCTGTTTTGTATCCATTCGTGTTTGGACAGATTGCGTTTTTTGAGGACTTCGTCGGAGTAGGCGCGTGCCCAGTTGCGGGCGACGTTTTCTTGTACGAAGTCATATTGGCCGCCTTTCAGTCCTTCGATGCGGACAACTTCGTCTTTGACGTATTTGATGCGGATGTAGTCGTAGTTGTAGCGGCCTTTACGCACGGGCAGATTTTGCGCCCAGTAGTTTTTGTCACGGACAAACTCGCTGATGCGGCCGTTTTCGGCTTTGGCAAAACGGTAGGGGCCGGAACCTATGGGCAGGCTGTTGGGAGCGGCGGCCAGGCCTTTGGGATAGCTTTTATGCGAGAAGACGGGCAGGCTGCCGAGAATCATGTGCAATTCTGAGTTGCGCTGTTTGAAGCGGAACACGACGGTGCGGTCGTTGGGTGTTTCTACTTTGGCCACGTCGCTCCAGTAGAAGTGGTACATGGGGGCGGCGGCTTTGTCTTTGGTCAGGATGTTAAATGAAGCGGCAACGTCTTTGGCCAAAACGGGGTCGCCGTTGTGGAATTTGGCTTTGGGGTTGATTTTGAAGGTAACGGAAAGGCCGTCCGGCGCCAGGGCGATGTCTTCGGCAATCAGTCCATAAACGGCGTACGGTTCGTCCATGCTTTGCTCGGTTAAGGTGTCGAGCGTCAGCATGCTGATGCCGTATTCGTGGTTGCCTTTGAGGGTAAAGGGGTTGAGCGTGTCAAAAGCACCGAGGAAAGGCGTGGTAAATGTACCGCCTTTGGGGGCGTTGGGATTGACGTATTCGAAAGCGGTGAAGTTGGCCGGATATTTGGGTGGTTGGCCAAGGCCTACGCCGTGGGCGGCAAAGGCGGCAGATGGAATCAGACCGAGCAGCGAGAGTAGGGCTGGTGTTTTCATCTATTTATCCTTGTAGGTCGAATGTAATATTCAGTAGTGTGCCGATTATAGCAAAGGCCGTCTGAAACTTGATATTTTTGGTTTCAGACGGCGTCAGGTTTAAGAGGATTGTTTTTTCGTATGGGCGCTGAACTCGGCAAGCGTCATGTTCAAGGTTTCCAAGCAGGGCTGCATGATGTGGTCAACCGTTTGATTGACCTTGTCTTTATTAAGCGTTTGCGGACGGTAGACAAAGAGTTTGAACAGCTCCGCCAAGTCGATGGACTCCGCCCCCATTTTCAAGACCCAGCCCTGACGGCCGGAATAGACATAACCGTGTCGCGCCAGTTTTTCTAAAAGCTCGCCCAATTCGTCAAAGCCCATATTGATATGCCGTCTGAACTCCTGCACCGGCAATGCCTTGCCGTTTTGTTGGGCAGAATCGAGCAGCAGCAGGATTTTCAATACATCGTCAAAGCGTCCGCGCGCATCTAGACTGCGGCGGAACGCTTCGCCGCGCCAATAGGACAGGGACGAGGTCAAAACCGCGCCGCCCAATACCAGCGTCCACAACAGGTTGAGCCACAACAGGAAAAACGGTACTGCGGCAAATGCGCCGTAAATCGATTTGTAGCCGTCAAAGTTGCCCATGTACCAAGCGAACAAAAAGCGTGCCGTTTCCAAACAAAACGCCGTTACGGCCGCGCCGACAAAAGCATGGCTGGCAGGCACAAAACGGTTGGGCACAAAGCGGTATAAGCCCCACAGCAGTACCGTAATAAATGAAACCGCGGTTATGACTCTCAGCCATTCCGAGCCACCCACTACTTGCACCTGACCGATTATGACTGACAGGCCCACGCCCAAAGACAAAGGCCCAAACGTCAGCAACGCCCAATACACCAAAAACTGCATCATCCAAGGCCGTTGCGAATTGACGCGCCAAATCCGGTTGAACGCATTGTCTATCGTCCGAATCAGCATCAGCGAGGTGACAACCAACATCACACTGCCGATCGCCGTCAGATTGGTGGCCTTATCGCGGAACGCATTGATGTAGTCAAACACCATGTCCGCGCCCTGCGGAACGATGGTGCGGTTGATGAAAGAGACAAACGCCCCCGACCATTGGTCGAAAACGGGGAAGGCCGAAGCGATGACGACCATCACCGTCAACACGGGCACCAAAGCCAAAAGCGTCGTAAACGTCATGCTTGCCGCCACCTGCGGCACGCACTCCTCATCAAAACGGCGCACGACAAACCAAGCAAACGCCACGCCTTTACTCTTTAAAAAACCTTGCCACCATTGCGAAAACGGCATAACCTTTTCCCACTTTTAAATTGAAATTTTTTCTTTTCAGACGGCCCGAGTATTATAGTGGATTAAATTTAAATCAGGACAAGGCGACGAAGCCGTAGACAGTACAATTAGTACGGCAGGGCGAGGCAACGCCGTACTGGTTTAAATTTAATCCACTATAAAAGGCCGTCTGAAACCTGATAGCATTGTAACGGAAACCCCAAATGAACCCAAATCCCCTGAAAATCCTCATCCTCTTTTATTCCCAAAACGGCAGCACGCGCAACCTTGCCCGCCAAATTGCACGCGGTATCGAAAGCGTGGACGGTTGCGAAGCCGTGTTGCGTACCGTTCCCAAAGTTTCCACCGTTTGCGAAGCCGTTGAAAAAGCCATTCCAGACGAAGGCGCGCCATACGCGACTGCCGACGACCTCAAAAATTGCGCCGGCCTCGCGCTCGGCAGCCCGACACGTTTCGGCAATATGGCCGCAGCGATGAAATACTTTATCGACGGCACCATTCCCCTTTGGCTCGGCGCAGAACTCGTCGGCAAACCTGCCACCGTATTCACCAGCACATCTTCGCTGCACGGCGGCCAAGAAAGCACCCTGCTGACCATGATGCTGCCCCTGCTGCACCACGGCATGGTCATCAGCGGCATCCCATATACCGAGTCCGCGCTCAGCAATACCCAAAGCGGCGGCACGCCTTACGGCGCAAGCCATGTTTCCGGCCACGACAGCAAGCCGGTATTGACTGCCGAAGAAAACGATATTGCCTTCGCGCAAGGTAAACGTTTGGCAGAATTGGCACGAAAATTGGCAGACTGATTGCCTTGTAAAAAAAAGATTAAGGCCGTCTGAAAACCTGATGATATGGGTTTCAGACGGCCTTTTAGTTAATTGGGACTAGATTGAAAATAAATATTTTGAATTAAACGAAATACTTAGAAAATAATGATTAGAACATAGTTTTATCGGACTACATCTTTTTGATAGAATCTGCGACCAAATTGAAAGATAAGCTAATTGGAGAGGCTATGTCACTACCTGTATTTCCCTATGGCAAATTAAGCTTTGCCGTCAGTCTGGCGCTGTGTTCGGCGTATTCTTTCGCGACCGAAGTAGAAAATACCCAGCCGCAAGAACGTGTCGATTTACCGACAGTTACCGTCCAAGGTGTCGGAAAACAGACTACTTCCAACTACACCATTCCCGCTTCCTCCGCCGCGACAGGCATCCGTCTGACCCAGCGTGAAACGCCGCAGTCCCTGTCTGTCGTAACGGCAAAACAAATCGAAGACCAAGGCTTGGACAGCCTGCAGGACGTATTGAAACAAACACCGGGCGTGTTCCACAGCAAAATGGGCAACAACGTATCCGGCCACAGCGAGTTTATTTCGCGCAGTCAGGCGATTGACAGCATTTCCGTGGACGGCGCGCCCAAATTCCTTTACGACGGTAAAGCCATCCGCCGCGGTACCAACAATCTGGACAGCACATTGTACGAACAAGTCGTCGTCGTGCGCGGCGCAAGTGGTTTGTCCAACGGCGGTATGGGCGAGCCGGGCGGTACGGTTGCTTTGGAACGCAAAAAACCGACTGCCAAACCTGCCGTCAGCGTAGAAGCCGGTGTCGGTTCGTGGAACCACTACCGCTTCGTCCTTGATGCCAATCAGCCTTTGAATGCAGACAATACCTTGCGCGGCCGCGCTATTTTGGTCAGCGACCACGGCGGCGATTACCTGCCGAACACTTCGCGCCATAATCACACTTTCTACGGTACTTTGTCTTACGATATCACGCCGCAAACCCAATGGCGCCTCGGTACGGAAATACACCGTTTCCGCAATACCGGTAGCTCGCGTTTCAGCTACCTGACCGCAGCAGGTTCGCGTCGTACTGGATTCATACCGTTTGAGTCTTCGCCGCGCAGCAATTCTTCCGCACGCTGGGCATACGGCAAGGACACCAGTGCTGAAGTATTCACTTCCCTCAGCCATGAGTTTGACAATGGCTGGAAACTGACAGGCAATTACAGCCATGTTTCGGGCAAAAACGACATCGTTTCAGGCATTGCCGGTACATACGAAATCAATCCCGACTATTCCGCGCTCTTTACATCCGATCGTGACCGCAGCAAATATCGCGACCAAGATTTCTCCCTGACTTTGGATGGTCACTATCCTGCATTGGGCCGCTCGCACGAATTTAATGCGGGCATCAGCTATCAGGACAACAAAGAAAACCTGTCTTTCTATGAAGAAGGCGAGTCGACGATTCCTGATTTGCGTAAATTTGACGGCAACATCGCCAAACCCGATATGCCGTATCTGCGCGATGGTTTTTCACACATGAAAAACCTGTCGGTTTACGGCTCGACCCGTTTCAAACTGACCGACAAGCTCGCCTTTATCGGCGGCAGCCGTTTTGTGGATTGGCGTTACCGTTACAGCACCAGCCGTAACAAATTCGCACACAGCAGCCACAAACAAAACGTTTTCATTCCTTATTTGGGCGTAACCTACGACATCGGTGACAATCTGACTGCCTATGCGTCTTACACCACCATTTTCCGTCCGCAAGTGCGTTACCTGACCAAAGACGGCGCGGCGCTCAAACCGCAACGCGGCAAAACCTACGAGACTGGTTTGAAAGCCTCATGGTTTGAAGGCCGTCTGAATGCTTCCGCGTCCGTCTTTATGAACAAACGCGACCATTTGGGCGTGGTTGCAGGCAAATTTGCAAATGGCGAGGAATACTACCGTGCAGCCGACAACACCACAACAAAAGGCATGGAACTCTCTGTCGGCGGTCGCCTGAGCGACAAATGGCTGTTGAATGCGTCTTATGCACGTTCCAAAATTAAAGATAGCGAAGGTGTTCAACTGCATCCGTCTTATCCGGTGCATTTGTTCAAACTCTTTACCGCGTATGACGTGACCGACCGTTTGAACCTGGGTGCCAACGTCAACTGGCAAAGTCGCAGCCACACGCTGGACGAATATCCGGCAGACATCAATCCGGCCGCAGCCGCCGCGTTGACCCAACGTCCGTACGCAACGCTGGACTTGACCGGTCATTACAAAATCGGCAAATCTACCCGCATCAGTTTGGACTTTGAAAACGTGTTCAATAAACGCTACCGCACCATGCCGGATATTCACGTTTACGGCACGCCGCGTAGTGTAACTGCAACGGTTAAACATACGTTCTAATTGAATAGTAGAAGTAGGATAGGCCGTCTGAAAACCTGAATCATTGGGTTTCAGACGGCCTGATTATTCTCTGACATACTGAGACCTTTGCAAAAAAGTCCTTCCCCCGACAGCCGAAACCTAAACAAAGATTTTCGGCTG
>NZ_KV810230.1:0-37395 GCF_001812735.1 Neisseria sp. HMSC069H12 | reverse complement strand
GATGTCCAACTTTTGGGGTGCAGTTCAAAATTCAGACGGCCTTTTTTTATGTTTCAAACATTCATTACAACGCGCGGTCAAAATACAAAGCCACGCCGGAACGCTCACTCATCGCCAACAAATAATCCATCAATTTTTGCGGCCATTGAATACCGCGCACAACAGTCAGGTTGCGCAAAATAGGGAACGTCAGGATATCTTCCAAACTGATTTCACCGCCCAAGCCCTTGCCTTCGCACACCAGCGCTTCCAGCTCTGCCAAATCTTGATGCAGACGCTCCAGATATTGCGTCGTTTTGTTCAGATTAGTCTCGAAATTGCCGATACTTTTCTCTTTTTTGTCGATAAAATATTTTTTCGCTTCATCGGTCTCAAATTCAGGCAGGCCGATTTTGACCATGCGCGGCTGTACCAGTTTGTTATTGTATTCACCCACTTTATCCAACCAAGCCTGCACTTCTGGACGAACTTCTTCTTTCAGACGGCCTTGATCGATGTAACGGACAATATCCAAACTCTCGCCCATAAACGAACCGTCTTCTTTTTGCAAAATCGGTACTTGTTTTGAGCCAATCATGCCAATCGGCGTAGCTTCGTCATCGTTTGCTAAAACGACCTCTTCCACCGCCACATCGCGCAAGCCAAAAATCATCCGCGCACGGACGCAAAACGGGCAATGGTCGTAAATATACAGTTTCATCGAAATGCTCCTTAAAATTTCAAAACGGTTAACCATAACACCCAAGGCCGTCTGAAACAAGGCTTCCTGAAACATAGTGCCACATTCGCATACAAATCTAGGGCTGTCGGCAATAAACTGTTACAATAGCAACGTTTTTATCAAAAAGAAAAAAACGCACGCCATGACCACTATTCGCCAAACGCCCCAAACATCGAGTGCAACGCTGGAAGGCTTACTCGCTTGGTTCGACGGCTATGTTGCCGCGCTGCCCGATTCCGATAAAAACCTGATTCAGACGGCCTTTGACTTAGCTAAAGAACATTACCCCGCCGATGCCCTAACAACTTATGGCGAGCCATTACTGGAACATTTCCTCGGTTCGATGCAAATCGTCAGCGAACTCGACCTTTTGCCCGATGCCGTGGCCGCTACGATTTTGTCCGACATCGGCAAATACGTTCCCACTTGGCACGAATTGGTTACCGAACGCTGCAACAGCACCGTTTGCGAGCTGGTCAAAGGCGTGGACGAAGTACAGAAACTGACCCAATTCGCACGCGTGGACAGCCTTGCCACGCCGGAAGAACGCGGCCAACAGGCCGAAACCATGCGCAAAATGCTGTTGGCGATGGTCACCGACATCCGCGTCGTCCTGATCAAACTGGCGATGCGCACGCGCACCCTCCAATTCTTAAGCAACGTTCCCGACAATCCTGAAAAGCGCGCCGTTGCCAAAGAAACCCTCGACATTTTTGCCCCGCTCGCCAACCGCTTGGGCGTGTGGCAACTCAAATGGCAGCTCGAAGATCTGGGCTTCCGTCATCAAGAGCCGGAAAAATACCGCGAAATCGCCCTGCTTTTGGACGAAAAACGCACCGAGCGCCTCGAATACATCGAAAACTTCCTCAATATCCTGCGTACGGAACTGAAAAAATACAATATTCATTTTGAAGTTGCCGGAAGACCGAAGCACATCTACTCCATTTACAAAAAAATGGTGAAGAAAAAGCTCACTTTCGACGGCTTGTTCGACATCCGCGCCGTACGGATTTTGGTGGACACCATTCCCGAGTGTTACACCACGTTGGGCATTGTCCACAGCCTCTGGCAGCCGATTCCGGGCGAATTCGACGACTATATTGCCAACCCGAAAGGCAACGGTTATAAAAGTTTGCACACTGTTATCGTCGGCCCGGAAGACAAAGGCGTGGAAGTCCAAATCCGCACCTTCGACATGCACCAATTCAACGAATTCGGTGTTGCCGCCCACTGGCGTTATAAAGAAGGTGGCAAGGGTGATTCCGCCTATGAACAGAAAATCGCTTGGTTACGCCAACTCTTAGACTGGCGTGAAAACATGGCCGAAAGCGGCAAAGAAGACCTCGCCGCCGCCTTTAAAACTGAACTGTTCAACGATACGATTTACGTTTTGACTCCGCACGGCAAAGTCCTCTCCCTGCCTACGGGCGCTACCCCCATCGACTTTGCCTATGCCTTGCACAGCAGCGTGGGCGACCGTTGCCGCGGCGCAAAAGTCGAAGGACAAATCGTGCCGCTGTCCACGCCGTTGGAAAACGGTCAACGCGTTGAAATCATTACCGCCAAAGAGGGAAATCCTTCCGTCAACTGGCTCTACGAAGGCTGGGTCAAATCCAACCGCGCCATCAGCAAAATCCGTGCCTACATCCGCCAGCAAAATGCGGATACCGTGCGCGAAGAAGGCCGCGCCCAGTTGGACAAGCAGTTGTCGAAAATCTTCCCTAAACCCAATCTGCAAGCATTGGCAGAAAAACTCGGTTTCAAAAAAATCGACGAACTCTATACGGCCATCGGTCAGGGTGAAGTTTCCAACCGCGCCATACACAAAGCCTGCGGCGCACTGAATGAACCGCCTCCTGTGCCGATTGATGAAACCAATATCGTCAAACAGTCCAAAATCAAAAAAGGTGGCAAAAACGGCATTTTGATTGACGGCGAAGACGGCCTGATGACCACGCTTGCCAAATGCTGTAAACCGGCACCTCCGGACGACATCATCGGTTTCGTTACGCGCGACCGCGGTATTTCCGTCCACCGCAACACCTGCCCTTCTTTCCGCCACCTTGCCGAACAGTCTCCTGAAAAAGTATTGAATGCCAGCTGGGCAGCCTTGCAAGAAGGACAAGTCTTTGCCGTCGATGTTGAAATCCGCGCCCAAGACCGATCCGGTTTGCTGCGCGATGTTTCGGATGCGCTGGCGCGTCATAAACTCAACGTTACCGCGGTGCAAACCCAATCGCGCGATTTGGAAGCCAGTATGCGCTTTACCCTTGAAGTCCGCCAAGTCAACGACCTGCCGCGCGTATTAGCCAGCTTGGGTGACATTAAAGGCGTTTTAAGCGTAACGCGCTTGTAGTTCTAACTCACCAAGCAAATCTAAAGGCCGTCTGAAAGCAACTTTTTCAGACGGCCTTTTAAGTTTTTAACACACCAATATCTCAACACCTCAACTTATCTTTCTTAAAAAGTCAGCCGCAGCCTTAACCGCTTCAATATATAACCCCCTCTTCTATTCTTACAACCAGTCGTTATTTCCTACCGGCATCATTCTCAGGCAAACTTATTATTCTCATGATAAACAAGATATTTCCAATTTAAGGGAGCCTCATGGATACACGAGATTTGTACCCTCACGAGATTTTGCAGGAAGCCATCGGCAAGAGCTGCGCCAAGTCCGAGTTCAGCATCAAAATGTTGGTGATTTTGAGTTTTTTAGGTGGCGGCTATGTCGGCTTCGGCTATCTTGCCTGCCTGCGCGTCATCAGCGGCATTCCTGCCGAATGGAACGGCCTGGCCGCCCTTTTGGGCGCATCCGTATTCCCGATTGCGCTGATTTGTATCTTAATCGGCGGCGGCGAGCTGGCAACAGGCAATATGATGATTATGGCTTTGGGCAGATTGACCGGCCGCGTCAGCACCTACAAACTGGTACGCAACTGGCTCATCGTCAGCTTGGGCAATCTGGCAGGCGCCGTTGCCATGGCCTATTTCCTCGGCCACTACGTCGGCCTGGCAGAGGGAGCGGCTACGGCTAAAACCATTGCCATCGCCGAAGCCAAAGTTAATATGGACTTTGGCCGTGCATTCGTCTCCGCTATCGCATGTAACTGGATGGTGTGCATGGGTATATGGTTCTATTTCGGCTCACGCCATACTTCAGGCCGCATTTTGGCAACTTGGTTTCCGGTCATGATCTTCGTGTTAATCGGCTTCCAACACTTTGTTGCCAATATGTTCATCATTCCGGCCGGTATTTGGGCGGGTGCAAATGTCAGCTGGGGTCAATTTTTCTACAATATGATTCCCGTCTTCTTAGGCAACGTCCTCGGCGGATCGTCTTTTGTTGCTGCTTTCTATCTCTTCGCTTATAAACATTTGTTAAAAGATGATTTTTCTATTTAGTTCAAACTGACGCACTACCCCGTATTCATCAGAAATACGGGGTAGTGCCGTTATCAGGCCGTCTGAACAGCCCCTTTCGTGTCGCATAATTACGCTTTTTCTCTGCGTAACGTTTCATTTATAGGAAAGATAGTTTCATTGCCTTTCCTTTTCTCCAATTTAAGATAATTTTTGCAATCTTTTGTTTTCAAATGACTTCCCCTCAAAAGCACTACGATTTTTCATAAAGCCCGTGTTCCGTGCTTTGCAAAACAAAAAATTTACTGTATTCTGAATTTAATTATTTACAATTTAATGTGGATTGGTTACATATCCTATTGTATTTGAAAATAATTTATCCTGACTCTCTCGTGAAAAACAGGATTTTTAAGCTGTATTTTTATTAGAAAAAAGTTTGGGTACGAATTGTTTGCAATTTCAAAACCCGTATTTATAAGTTAGATGAGGAATAAGTACATGAATCCCATGTATATCACTTTCGCGATCTATTTGGTCGCCGTATTACTGATTGGCCTCGCCGCCTATTTTTCAACACGCAATTTCGACGACTACATCCTCGGCGGCCGCAGCTTGGGTCCGTTCGTGACCGCGATGTCTGCCGGTGCTTCCGATATGTCAGGTTGGCTTTTGATGGGCTTGCCGGGTGCCATTTACCTGAGCGGTTTGAATGAAGCTTGGATTGCCATTGGTCTGATTGTGGGTGCATACCTCAACTGGCTTTTGGTCGCAGGCCGTCTGCGCGTACATACCGAATACGCCAACAACGCGCTGACGCTTCCTGATTACTTCTTCCACCGCTTCGGTGCCGGCGGTCACTTGATGAAAGTGGTTTCTGCACTGATTATCTTGTTCTTCTTCACTATTTACTGTGCTTCAGGCATCGTAGCCGGTGCCACCCTGTTCCAAAGCCTGTTCCACGATCTGTCTTACACTCAAGCCATGTGGCTGGGTGCCGGCGCTACCATCGCCTACACTTTCTTGGGCGGTTTCTTGGCCGTAAGCTGGACCGATACCCTGCAAGCTTCTTTGATGATTTTTGCATTGGTACTGACTCCTATCATGGTGTACTTGGGTTTGGGCGGTGCAGATCAAATGAATGCTGCCATCCAACAAGTTGCCGCCTCTACCGGTAAAGAATACGGCAGCCTGTTTGCCGGTACTACTTTCATCGGCATTATCTCTACCGCCGCTTGGGGCTTGGGCTATTTCGGTCAACCACACATTTTGGCCCGTTTCATGGCTGCCGAAAGCGCTAAATCTCTGGTTTCTGCACGCCGTATCGGTATGACTTGGATGATTCTGTGTATGGCCGGTGCCGTGGCTGTCGGCTACTTCGGTATCGCTTACTTCGGTGCCAACCCTGCCCACGTTGAAGAAATGAACGGCAACCACGAACGTATCTTCATCGCTTTGGCTACCCTGCTTTTCAACCCTTGGATTGCAGGTATCATCTTGAGCGCGATTCTCGCCGCCGTAATGTCTACCCTGTCTTGCCAATTGTTGGTTTGCTCCAGCGCGATTACCGAAGACTTCTACAAAGGCTTCCTGCGTAAAAATGCCCAACAAGCTGAATTGGTATGGATTGGCCGCGTAATGGTATTGGCAATCGCCGTGATTTCCATCCTGATTGCTTCTGATCCTGAAAGCAAAGTATTGGGCTTGGTAGCTTATGCATGGGCTGGCTTTGGCGCCGCATTCGGTCCGGTCGTTATCCTGTCTGTTTTGTGGAAACGCATTACTGCCTACGGCGCACTCTCCGGCATGATTGCTGGCGCGCTGACTGTGGTTGTTTGGGCTGAGTGGATTAAAAAACCTGCTTTGGCCGCACAAGAAACAGGCTTCTCTACCGTTTATGAAATCGTTCCCGGCTTCATCATTTGTACTCTCGTGATTGTTTTGGTCTCCCTGATCGACAAAAAACCTTCACGCGAATTGCAAGAACGTTTCGAAAAAGCAGACGCAGAATACCGCGCCTCTAAATAAAACGTTTTCAGACGGCCTGCATGATTCGGTGCAGGCCGTCTTTACGAAATAAACTGTTTCAAAATAATCTGAGCCTTATCAGAAAAAACAGCAATTTATGCGGATGCATCTTGTATCCGCATCATAATTTTATTACGATATTACTATCCTTCAGAATGCCTGTTTTAGCAGTCTTAATTCAGGCCGTCTGAAACCATGAAAAAAAACCTTTGGAGAACATAAATAATGTTTAACTTCGCTTTTCCAACACAAACTCCTCTGCGTCAAGCTGTAACTGATGCCTACCGCCGCGATGAAATCGAGGCCGTTCAGGATATGTTGCAACGTGCACAGATGACCGACGAAGAGCGCAATGCCGCCTCCGAGCTTGCCCGCCGTTTGGTTACTCAAGTCCGCTCCAGCCGCACCAAAGCAAGCGGCGTAGATGCCTTGATGCACGAGTTCTCTCTCTCCAGTGAAGAAGGTGTTGCACTGATGTGCCTGGCCGAAGCCCTGCTGCGTATTCCAGACAATGCAACCCGCGACCGCCTGATTGCCGACAAAATCTCCGAAGGCAACTGGAAAAGCCACTTGAACAACAGCCCTTCCCTCTTCGTTAACGCGGCTGCATGGGGTCTGTTGATTACCGGCAAACTGACCACCAACACTTCTGAAAAAAATATGGGCTCTGCACTGAGCCGCATAATCAGCAAAGGTGGCGCGCCTCTGATCCGTCAAGGTGTGAACTACGCAATGCGCCTGTTGGGCAAACAGTTCGTAACCGGCCAAACCATTGAAGAAGCGCTGCAAAACGGTAAAGAGCGCGAGAAAATGGGTTACCGCTTCTCTTTCGATATGTTGGGTGAAGCCGCATACACAGAAGAAGATGCCAACCGCTACTACAACGACTACGTTCAAGCCATTCACGCCATCGGCAAAGATGCCGCAGGACAAGGCGTTTACGAAGGCAACGGTATTTCCGTTAAACTTTCCGCCATCCACCCACGCTATTCACGCGCCCAACACGAACGCGTTATGAGCGAACTGTTGCCACGCCTGAAAGAATTGTTCCTTTTGGGTAAAAAATACGATATCGGTATCAACATCGACGCCGAAGAAGCCAACCGTCTCGAATTGTCTTTGGACTTGATGGAAGCTTTGGTTTCCGACCCTGACTTGGCCGGCTACAAAGGTATCGGTTTCGTTGTTCAGGCCTACCAAAAACGTTGCCCGTTCGTTATCGACTATCTGATCGACCTGGCCCGCCGCAACAACCAAAAACTGATGATCCGTTTGGTTAAAGGCGCATACTGGGACAGCGAAGTAAAATGGGCCCAAGTAGACGGCATGGAAGGCTATCCGACTTACACCCGTAAAGTCCACACCGACATCTCCTATCTCGCCTGCGCACGCAAACTCTTGGATGCGCAAGATGCCGTGTTCCCACAATTTGCCACCCACAACGCCTACACTTTGGGCGCAATCTACCAAATGGGTAAAGGCAAAGACTTCGAACACCAATGTCTGCACGGCATGGGCGAAACCCTGTACGACCAAGTAGTCGGTCCGCAAAACTTAGGCCGCCGCGTACGCGTGTATGCCCCGGTCGGCACACACGAAACCCTGCTTGCCTACTTGGTACGCCGCCTGTTGGAAAACGGTGCGAACTCTTCTTTCGTGAACCAAATCGTTGACGAAAACATCAGCATCGACCGCCTGATTAAGAGCCCGTTCGACACCATCGCCGAAGAAGGCATCCACCTGCATCCGGCATTGCCTCTGCCGCGCGATTTGTATGGCAAAGACCGTCTGAACTCCCAAGGCGTGGATTTCAGCAACGAAACCGTATTGCAAAACCTGCAAGAAAAACTCAACCAAGCTTCTTCCGAAGACTTCCACGCTGCTTCCATCGTCAATGGCGAAGCGCGTAACGTAGGCGAAGCACAACCTGTCCGTAACCCTGCAGACCACAACGATGTTGTCGGTACTGTCAGCTTTGCCGATGCAGCCTTGGCTCAAGAAGCGATTGGTGCAGCCGTTGCCGCCCTGCCTGAATGGAGCGCCAAACCTGCTTCAGAACGCGCCGACTGTCTGCGCCGTTTTGCCGACCTGTTGGAACAACACACGCCTGCATTGATGATGCTGGCCGTCCGCGAAGCCGGTAAAACCCTGAACAACGCTGTTGCCGAAGTACGCGAAGCCGTTGACTTCTGCCGCTACTATGCCAACGAAGCTGAAAACACCCTGCCTAAAGATGCCAAAGCTGTCGGCGCAATCGTTGCCATCAGCCCATGGAACTTCCCATTGGCCATCTTTACCGGCGAAGTGGTTTCTGCATTGGCAGCCGGCAACACCGTTATCGCCAAACCTGCCGAACAAACCAGCCTGATTGCTACTTACGCAGTTTCCCTGATGCATCAAGCCGGTATTCCGACTTCTGCGCTGCAACTCGTACTCGGTGCAGGCGATGTCGGCTCCGCCCTGACCGGCGATACCCGCATCGGTGGCGTGATCTTCACCGGTTCTACCGAAGTAGCGCGCCTGATTAACAAAGCACTGTCCAAACGCGACGACAACCCTGTCCTGATTGCCGAGACCGGTGGTCAAAACGCGATGATTGTGGACTCTACCGCCCTGCCGGAACAAGTCTGCCTCGACGTATTGAACTCTGCCTTCGACAGCGCAGGCCAACGTTGTTCCGCTCTGCGTATCTTGTGCGTTCAAGAAGATGTTGCCGATAAAATGGTCAACATCATCAAAGGCGCAATGGACGAATTGGTTGTCGGCAAACCGACCCAACTGACCACAGACATCGGCCCTGTCATCGATGCTGAAGCCCAACAAAACCTGTTGGCCCACATCAACCGAATGAAAGGCGTAGCGAAGGCTTACCACGAAGTCAAAACTGCTGCCGACGTTGATAGCAACAACTCTACTTTCGTTCGTCCAATCCTGTTTGAATTGAACAACTTGAACGAGTTGCAACGCGAAGTGTTCGGCCCTGTATTGCACGTTGTCCGCTACCGCGCTAGCGAGTTAGATCAACTCATCGACCAAATCAACGCCAAAGGCTATGCTTTGACCAGCGGTGTACACAGCCGTATCGAAGGTACTGTCGAACACGTCCGTGACCGCATCGAAGCCGGTAACATCTACGTTAACCGCAACATCGTCGGTGCCGTTGTCGGCGTACAACCTTTCGGCGGTCACGGCTTGTCCGGTACCGGTCCTAAAGCGGGCGGTCCATTCTATCTGCAACGTTTGGTTCGTACTCCTGAATGGGTTGCACCAACCCTTAGCCGTATCGGCCAAGCAGATGAAGACGCGCTCAAACGTTTGGAAACTCTGGTTCACAAACTGCCGTTTGATGCAGAAGAGAAGAAAACTGCAGCCGCAGCTTTGGGTCACGCACGAGTTCGCACGCTGCGCAAAGCCGAAACCGTATTGGTCGGCCCGACCGGCGAACGCAACTCATTGAGCTGGCGCTCTCCGAAACACGTTTGGGTACACGGCGGTACTCTGTTGCAAGCCTTCTCTGCCCTGACCGAGCTGGCTGCCGCAGGCATTCAAACCGTTGTTGAGCCAAACAGCCCACTGGTTGCCTACTCTGCCGATTTGGACGGTTTGTTGCAAGTCAACAGCAAACCTGAAAACGCAGGCATCAGCCATGTTGCTACCATCGAGCCTTTGAGCAGCGAGCGCAAACAAGAGTTGGCCGGCCACGACGGTGCGCTCATCCGCATCCTGCCTTCCGAACAAGGTCTGGACATCCTGCAAGTATTTGAAGAAATCTCTTGCAGTATCAATACTACCGCTGCCGGTGGTAATGCCAGCCTGATGGCAGTTGCCGACTAATCGTAGCCAAATCAAAGGCCGTCTGAAATTCAGACGGCCTTTTTTTATGTTTTTATTTACATTTTTGCCGGATATTCGCACAAATCGTTAATCAGACATTTGCTGCATTGCGGTTTTAAAGCCTTGCACGTATAGCGGCCATGCAAAATCAACCAGTGATGGGCATCCATCAAAAATTCTTTGGGAATAAAGCGCATCAACTTGTCTTCAACCTCGCGCACATCCTTGCCCGGAGCGATTTTGGTACGGTTGGAGACACGGAAAATATGGGTATCGACTGCCATAACAGGTTGCCCGAATGCAGTATTCAACACCACATTGGCCGTTTTACGGCCAACGCCGGGCAAAGATTCCAAAGCCTCGCGGTCGGCAGGTACTTCGCCGTTGTATTTCTCCAGCAAAATACGGCAAGTTTGCATGATGTGTTTGGATTTGGTTTTGTAGAGGCCTATGGTTTTGGTGTATTCCATCACGCCGTCCAGCCCCAAATCCAACATGGCTTGCGGCGTATTGGCAACGGGAAAGAGTTTGGCAGTCGCTTTGTTCACACCGACATCAGTTGCTTGTGCAGACAATAAAACGGCGATAAGCAACTCAAACGGCGAGCTGAAATTCAACTCGGTAGTCGGATGAGGATTGGCAGCGCGGAAACGCTCGAAAATTTCTTGGCGGATTTGTTTGTTCATTGTTTGGATTATTTTTTTATTGGCGCAGCAATTATAGTGAAATCATGCTGATACGGCTACTTTAAGTAAAACAAGGCCGTCTGAAATTGTTTTCAGACGGCCTTGTTTGATAAAAGCATTGCTATTTTAAATGCGGTTTACTTCTTACTCAAAGTCAGCCCTGTCCAGCCGAACACCAGCGTCAGAGCCAAGCTCAAGTAGCAGAAGAAGGCATAAGGCAGGTATTCCCAAACAGGCACGCCCAAGGCATGGCTGATAAATACGCCGCAGACGCTCCAAGGCACCAATGGGTTGATGACCGTACCCGCATCTTCCAGCGTACGGGCAAGGTTGCGCGAATGCAGACCAAGCTTGTCATAAACCGGCTTAAAGGTTTCGCCGGAAAGCAGGATACTCAAATATTGCTCGCCAATCAGGAAGTTGACGCCGACCGATGTCATGGCCACGCTGAAAGTAGCGCGTCCGGCATTGGTCAGGAACGCACGAATGGCTTCCAGCAAAGACGGAATCACACCAATGCTGAACAACAGGCCGCCCAAGCTCATGCCGAGTATCACGATGGTTTGCGTAAAGAACATGCTTTCCAAGCCGCCGCGAGAAATCAAACGGGCAATGTCTTTAAATGCTTCGCCTTCGAGTTTGTATCCGCTGTAAAACCACGCGCCCAGCTGTTTCAAATCAGGCGTACTGTGGAAGTAAGTCACAATCAGCGCCACTATAACGGTAAACAACATGGCCACAATAGCATTTACGCGCATCAGGGCAAGGACAACCAGCAAGGCAAACGGAATCAGCGAATAGGCATGCACCAAACCGGTTGCTTCCAATTGCGCGCGGAAAGCTTCGACGCTGTTCATGTCATGCGCGGCAACATTGGGCAAGAGCCACAACATCAACGCCGCACTAATCAACCATGCAGGCACAGTGGTGTACATCATGTTTTTGATGTGCTCGAACAAATCAATGCCGACAATCGAAGCGGAAATACCGGTCGTATCGGAAAGCGGCGACATTTTATCGCCAAAGAACGCACCCGACACAATCGCGCCTGCCGTCATCGCCATATCGGCATGAAACGCAGCCGCCATACCTATAAATGCCACGCCGACAGTCGCACAAGTCGTCAAACTGCTGCCGATGGAAATACCGATGATCGAGCAGAGCGCAAACGCCGAGAAATAAAAATAAGTCGGCGAAATCAATCCGAAACCGTAATACATCAACGTCGGAATTGCACCGCTCATCATCAGCGCGCTGACCATCAGGCCGATAAAGAAAAACAGATAAATCGCGCCCATGCCCTGCCCGACCGCGCCTATCATACCGTTTTGCATATCTTGATATTTCAAACCGCGCATCAAACCGTACAACAGCAAGACTACAATCGCCGTCACAATCGACATATGCGGCAGCCATTCAAGCGAAATAATCGTATAACCCATTGCCGCCACCAAAGCCAAGGCCACAGCGATAGCCTCAAAGCGTGGCATATTAAGTAAGGATTTGAAAGCAAACATTGTTCTTTGCCTTTCTAATAAGTATTTAACAGATTTTAGCATAACAGGCCGTCTGAAACCCGATTTTCAGACGGCCTGCCTGTTATTTTATAAAAACAGCCCCAGCAAAACTGCGACACTTTCTTTAAAATATATTAAATTATTAACATTTAATACTGTTAAACTTAAATAAATGAAATTTTATTGCTTTTTAAAACGTCCGTCATGCAAAAATGCCACCACTTGCCCGACCGTTTTACGGTTAAACAGCATACCGCTATGGCTGACAGGCAAAACAACATGATCGCGCATATTTGGACAATGCGTTTCTCTGACCAAAACCGTACCATCATGTTCACCATGCAAACCTAAAACACGGCCCAGTCCATACGGTTTATTGCCGGCAATACTGCCCAACTCAACACCCTCGGGCAATTCAGGCATACTGCCGTCCAATGCACCTTTATACGAGCCGCCCAATACCGGCTTTTGCAAACCCAAATTGAGCACACGTTGCGCAGCCCGGCTGCCTTGATGCGGCGTACCCATAGTAACGATACGGCCGCTGACTTTATCCGGATATGCCGCCGAAAAATTGCGTAAGACCAACCCGCCCAAACTATGGCCGACAAAGTGCAGCTTTTCATCAGCATGGTTCTCATCAATCCATCGCGCTAAGTCCTCAACATGCCGATTCATCGAGTACAACACACTGCAATAATCGAACAACGCAACTTCAAAACCTTCTTGTTCTAGCAAATACGCCAGCGGTCTCATGACCCACGAATGCATGTGCAAGCCATGCAACAAAATGATTTTGGCCACTTTTTCCTCCTGTCATTTAAATCATTATGCCACAAAGTAAAAAGGCCGTCTGAAATCCCATAGGATTTCAGACGGCCTTTTATCATGATGAATTATTCGTCAGCTTTGTAGCCTTTTATAGCAAAGAAGACAATGTATACGTAACAAATCGCTGATACAACGAAAGAAATCATCAGGCCGTAAGTATCCGCTACCCAACCTTGTACCACAGGCACAATCGCACCGCCGACAATCGCAGTACACAATACGCCGGAAGCGCTGCTGGTAAATCGGCCCAGACCTTTGGTTGCCAAAGAGAAAATCGTTGGGAACATGATGGAATTGAAGAAGCCGATAGCCAACAATGCCCACATCGCAATATCAGCACTGGCTTTACCTGCCAACATAGCAACGCCCAACAGGGCAACAGCAGCGGTAGCATTGAATGCCAAATAGCGGTTAGGCGCAATTTTCGCCATGATGGCAGAGCCTAAGAAGCGGCCAACCATCGCGCCGCCCCAGTAGAACGACAGATATTTTGCGGCAGACGAGTGGTCCATACCTTTCAGGTAACCCAACACGTTGACCGACAAAGAACCGATAGATACTTCTGCACCAACGTAACAGAAAATACCGGCCACACCAAAAACCAAATGACGGTATTGCCATACGCTGTGTTTGCCATCATGGTTGTGTTCGCTCTCTTCTTCAGCAATTTTGTTTGCGTCAGGCAGACGAATCATTTTGACGAACACAGCCAAAATAATCAGCAAACCGGCCAAACCTAAATATGGAATTTGAACAGAAGAAATTTGCTCGGCTTTGCTGACAGTTTGTGTCGCATCAGCCAAAATCAGGAAGGCGCCAATTTGCGGAGCAATGGTCGTACCCAAAGAGTTGAATGCCTGAACCAAAGTCAGTGTTGCAGATTCTTTACCTGGTTTGGACAGCAAAGTCACATAAGGGTTACCCGCCACTTGCAACAGCGTTACACCTGAAGCCAAAATAAACAGCGCACCCAAGAAAGTAGGATAAGAATGGCTGCCGGCGGCAGGATAGAACAACAGACAGCCGATGGCAGTCAATACGAAACCGCCAATTACACCGTTTTTATAGCCGATTTTGCCGACAAAATAACCCATAGGAATCGACATAATTGCGTAAGCGGTAAAGAAGCAGAACTGAATTAGCATCGCCTGAACATAAGTCAGCTCGAAAATATCTTTCAGATGCGGAATCAAAATATCGTTCATGCAGGTGATGAAACCCATCATGAAGAAGAGTGTGGTCAAGACGACCAGCGCAGGAGTATGATTTTGTTGTGAATGCGCAGACATAATTTGCCTTTCGTTTTGTTAAGACTCGCCAAAAATGAGCTGAAAGCAGTTCATTAAACTTAACACTCATTAACAGCCGTCCGTATCATACTGATAATCCGTCACTTTGAAAACTATTTTCTAACAGCCGACTACATTACTCTTTAGACGTTTAATTTTAAAAAATTCAATAATATTGGATTTATCTTTTGATATATTGAAAATAAAGGCATAATCCTCTTATTGAACCTATTATTTCTTTTTTACAATATCACTTGATGCAACTCAAAACATGCCCCTTCTTTACGCTTACCTTGCCCTGATTGCTTCTGCCTTCACTTCGGCCACACTACTTCCGGGTACATCCGAGGCAGCATACGCCGCATTTGTGTACCAATATCCGCAACATGCCCTCGGCGGATGTTTGTGTGCCGGTTTGGCGAATGGCTTGGGCAGTATGGTTTCGTATTACATGGGCAGAATGTTTCCGGCCAAGAAAAGGCCGTCTGAAAAAGTATTGGCGCGTATAAAACGATGGGGGATTTGGCCGCTATTATTTGCATGGCTGCCGATTATCGGCGATGCCCTCCCCATTGCTGCAGGCTGGCTCAGGCTCAATGCTTTGCATTGCGCCATCATTCTGATTGCAGGCAAACTGCTGCGCTATGCCATGATTTATTGGGGAATGAGCGCAGTTGCCAGATAAACTTCGACAGCCAAAAATAAAGGCCGTCTGAATGATTCAGACGGCCTTTGCCTTTAATTCGACAATTACAAAACTTTCACAATGCTTTCGCACAGGTAGTCAATGTTGTCATCGGTAATGCCTGCAACATTAATACGGCCGGAACGGACGGCATAAATGGCAAACTCGTTTTTCAAACGGTCGACTTGTTCGGGAGTCAGACCGCTGAAAGAGAACATACCGTTTTGTTCGATAATGAAATCAAAATCTTGGGTTGCACCTTTTGCTTTGAGCAACTCGACAAATTTTTGGCGCATAGCTTTGATGCGACCGCGCATTTCATCGAGTTCGGCAATCCATTGTGCTTTCAAATCATCATTTTTCAACACCAGCGCAATGGTGTTCGCACCATGTGAAGCCGGGTTGGAATACAAGGTACGGATGATGGTTTTGACTTGGCTGTGGGCGCGGGCTGCAGTTTCTTCATCTTCAGCCACCAAAGTGAACGCTCCGACGCGCTCGTTGTACATACCGAAGTTTTTGGAATAAGAGCTGGCAATCAGCAATTCTGTATTGTGTTTCAAGAACACGCGCAAGCCGTAGGCATCTTCTTCCAAACCATTGCCAAAGCCTTGATAAGCAAAATCAAACAATGGCAACCAGCCTTTTTCGGCAGAAAGTTTTGCTAAAGTTTCCCATTGTTCGGGCGTAGGGTCGATGCCGGTAGGGTTGTGGCAGCAGCCGTGCAGCAGGACGATGTCGCCTTTTTGCGCTTGGCTCAAGTCTTCAATCATGCCGTCCCAATCCAAACCGTGTTTGGCGGCATCATAGTAGCGATAAGGTTTATCTTGGATGCCGACCGCTTTGGCGATGGCGTTGTGGTTTGGCCAAGTCGGATTGGAAATCCAGATGGTTTGCGCGTTCAACTGACGTTTGGCAAACTCGGCGGCAATACGCAATGCGCCTGTACCGCCAAGGCTTTGCGCTGTTTTGGCGCGACGGCTTGCGATGATTTCGTGGTCTTTGCCAAACAGCAGAATTTGGGTTTGCTCGTTGTAGTCGGCAACACCGTCGATGGTCAGGTAGTTTTTGGTTGTTTCGCTTTCCAACAGGCGTTTTTCAGCCTCCTTGACAGCTTTGACAATAGGCGTCGCGCCGGATGCATCTTTGTACACGCCGATACCGAGATTGACTTTCTCCGGACGGGTTTCGGCTTTAAACGCCTCGCCCAAACCTAAAATCGGATCAGCAGGAGCAGCTTCGATATGCTTGAAAAACATGATTTTTCTCTTTACAAGTAGTAAAACGGTTGAAAAAATACAAACTTAGTACGATTTTACGCCGTTTCAGGCCGTCTGAAAACGGATTATTACAGGGTTTCAACGCAAGATTGCCAACAAATCCAAAGGCGTGGCAATACGGAAATCGGCAAGCCAGTTTTCGGTTTGGTCTTCGGCGGAAATATAGCCCCAATCGGCAAGCACGGTCGTCATGCCTGCATTTTTTCCTGCCTGCATATCGCGCTCGGCATCACCGACATAAAAGCATCGCTGCGCCTCGACACCAATCTGTTCGCACGCATAAAACATAGGCTTCACGCTGGGCTTGGGCTCATCGCATGTATCGCCGCTGACAATGACGGCAGGAGGCACGGTAAACCCGAGCTTGGGCACGAGGACATCGGTAAAACGCATAGGCTTGTTGGTGATAATGCCCCATTGGATACCGCGTTGAACTAAGGCTTCCAGCATTTCGTTTACGCCGTCGAACAAGATGGTTTGGTCGGCATAGCAGCGGCTGTATTCGTCCAAAAACTCTTTACGCCATTGCATATAGTTTGGATGGTCGGGCGTAATGCCTGCACCAAGTTTGAGCAAACCGCTCGCACCATGGCTGGCCTGCGGACGGATTTCATCCATGCTTTTTTCTGGCAAACCGTGTCGGCGCAATACCGTGTTGAGCGCACCACCCAAATCAAGTGCAGTATCGGCAAGCGTGCCGTCAAGGTCGAATAATACGGCTTGGGTCATAAGTGTTCCTTTGATGATTTTAGAAGGCCGTCTGAACAATCCAACAAGTTTCAGACGGCCTGAATATGGTTAATGGTGATGATGTTCGTGCATTTCCTGCGAACACAAAACTTCATCTTTATGCGGATGCTGTTCGCTTTCAATCTGAATCGTACAATGCACGATGTTGTGACGCGCCAATTCATGTTCGATGCGGTAGGCGATTTGTTCGGACTCTGCAACCGTCATGTTGCCATCGACAACAATATGGCAGGACAAAACGTGGATATTGCTGGTAATCGTCCAAACATGCAAGTCGTGAACGGATTTTACGCCTTCCGTATTACGGATAACGCTGAGCAACTCATCGGTATAGATGTTTTCCGGCGCGCCTTCCATCAGAATGTGCAAAGTCTGTTTAAACAGCTTCCAGCCGCTGCGCCCTACCAAAGCCACCACCAATACGCTGGCCACGGTATCCGCCCATTGCCAGCCATACGCCATCATCAGTACCGCTGCGACAATCGCCCCTATCGAGCCGAACAAATCGCTGATTACATGCAGATACGCGCCGCGCATATTGACGTTTTCTTCGGTATCACCATTCTTCAACATATATACAGTGACACCTATGTTGACCAACAATCCAATGATACTGACCACCAACATGCCGCCCGTCAAAATTTCCGGCGGATAAAACAATCGTTTGACTGCTTCATAAAAAATCATTGCCGCAATCAACACCAGCGACAATCCGTTAAACATCGCTGTCAAAATTTCAAAACGCTTATAGCCAAATGTCTTTTGCAGCGTAGTCTGTTTCTCGCCCAGTTTGAATGCCCACAATGCCACGCCCAGCGAAAACGCATCGCTGAACATATGCCCCGCATCGGAAAGCAGGGCCAAAGAGTTGGTCAGCCAGCCGCCGACCGCCTCAACCAGCATAAATCCGGCAATGACGAAAAAGGAAATACGCAATACCTGCTTATTGGCGGTATGCGTATGCGCGTGCGAATGATCGTGATGATGTGCCATGATGATTTTACCGTTTCAGACGGCCTTTTTATCCTGTTTCAAACTTTTCTCAAAATCTTCCAACATATCCAGCTCGAAACGGCTGAATCCAGCACGTTCCCGTGCTTCGATATTGACGTAGCCGCGGAAGATAAACATATCGTAACGCGCAATCAGGCTGCGGAACAAGGCAACCGGTTCCAAACCGCGCTCACGGCAAAGATGCTGATACCAATGATTGCCGATGGCGACGTGTCCCACCTCATCGCGATAAATAATATCCAACACATCGCAGGTTTCTACATCGCCACGCTGCGCCACTTTTGCACGAATACCCGGCGTGACATCCAAACCGCGCGCTTCCAATACCCGCGGCACCAAAGCCATGCGCAACAAGGGATCGTAAGCAGTTTTATACGCCATATCCCACAAATGCCCGTGCGCTTCAAAGCCGCCGTAATCGTAGCCCAAGCTGTTCAGACGGCCACGCATCAAGCCGAAGTGGAACACTTCTTCTTTCGCTACCCTTACCCAATCGCGTACAAACTGAAACGGCATATTGCGAAAACGATACGCCGCATCCAAAGCCAGATTAATCGCATTAAATTCAATGTGCGCAATCGCATGCAACATGGCCGCATAGCCTTCGACCGTATTCATCTTGCGCGGCGTGACCTCCGAAGGCGCAACCAAACGCGGGCGTGAAGGATGCCCGGCAAATCGGTAATCCACGGGTTTCGACTCATCAACCGTCAAACCTTCCGCCTCGCCCAACTGCGCAAACAAGGTCTGCGTCAACCTTCCCTTTTCATCCGGATTGTCCGACAGCAAAGCCTGTTCCAATAAAGGATAAGGATTCAGATACATACAAAACCATTGTTTTAAAAAGACAAATATTATAACCGTTTTAAAAAGCAAACAGAAAGACTATAATTTCACGCTTTCCGTAAAATGACATTAAATACCACACCAAACCCTTGCTCGTTTCATTAAAAAAACGTCAAAACCAAATGCAGGCCGTCTGAAGAAATGAAATTATTTCAGTCACTTGATTGGATTTTTCATATTTACACAAATTAAACCCTCCATTCAGCCCCTTGCCTGTTACACCATAACGTCTATACTGAACCCATCTCTCCGAACAAGGAACCAAAACATGAAAACTACCCGACTGTTCACCCTGACCGCTGCCGCGCTGCTTTCTTCAGCCATAGGCTTTGCACAAGCCGGCGCAGTGGATGCCCTGAAAAAATTCAATAATGACGCTGACGGTATCAGCGGCAACTTCAGCCAAACCGTTCACAGCAAAAAGAAAACCCAAACCACACACGGTACATTCAAAATCCTGCGCCCGGGCTTGTTCAAATGGGAATACACCAAACCCTACAAACAAACCATTGTTGGCGACGGCAAAACCATTTGGCTCTATGACGTAGATTTGGCGCAAGTAACCAAGTCCTCACAAGACCAAACCATCGGCGACAGCCCTGCCGCCATCCTATCCAACAAAACCGCATTGGACAGCAGCTACACGCTGAAAGAAGACGGTTCTGCCAACGGTATCGACTACGTTTTGGCTACGCCTAAGAAAAACAACGCCGGCTATCAATACATCCGCATCGGCTTCAAAGGCGACAACCTCGCCGCCATGCAGTTGAAAGACAGCTTCGGCAACCAAACCAGCATCAGCTTCAGCGGTTTGAACACCAAGCCTAACCTTTCCAGCGGTATGTTCAAATTCACGCCTCCTAAAGGCGTTGATGTTTTGAGCAACTAAGCTTCTAATGAAATACAAAGGCCGTCTGAACAACAGACGGCCTTTTATTTAGTTCAATTCAACATCAAACACACTGTTACTTTTGACCTTGAATGGCAGCGGCAATTTTTTCTGCGCCTTTTTTCGCCCAGTCTGCCTGCTTGGCTTCCACCATCACGCGTACGACAGGCTCGGTACCGGATGCGCGCAAGACCACGCGGCCTTTGCCTTCGAGTTCTTTTTCCACTTCAGCCAAAGCCTCTTTGGAAGCGTCCTGCCAGTTTTGGCCTTTTTTGATGCGGACGTTAATCATGGTTTGCGGATACGGCTGCCAATCGGCGCAAACGGTGGCAAGGTCTTGATTCAAGGTTTGCAATGCGGCCAAAACTTGCAGCGCGGAAATGATGCCGTCGCCGGTATTGTGTTTGTCCATGCACAAAATATGACCGCTGGCTTCACCGCCAATCAGCCAACCGCGTTGATGGAGTTGTTCCAACACATAGCGGTCGCCCACTTTGGCGCGGCAGAAATCAACGCCCTGCTCTTTCAAAGCAATTTCCATCGCCATATTGGTCATCACTGTACCCACCACGCCGCCGATTTCCACGCCTTCGTGCGCGCGCGCTTTGGCAATCACATAAATCAGGCTGTCACCGTCATACACTTTGCCATTGCGATCAACCATCATCAAACGGTCGCCATCGCCATCCAAGGCAATGCCGTAATCGGCTTCATTTTGCAACACAGCCGCTTGCAAAGCTTTCGGATGGGTCGCACCACATTTCTCATTGATGTTATAGCCGTTTGGCTCATCACCGATGCTGACCACTTGCGCGCCCAACTCATGGAATACTTTAGGCGCAACTGCATAGCCTGCACCATTGGCGGTGTCAACCACCAATTTCAGACCGCGCAAGTCCAAATGGCTTGGGAAAGTGGATTTACAGAACTCGATATAGCGATCATCCGCACCATTAATCCGGCGCGCGCGGCCCAAACGGCTGGACGGCTGGGCTTTCATTTCTTCATCGATTTTGGCTTCGATTTCCAACTCGATTTCATCGCTCAACTTCACACCGCCTTCTGCAAAGAATTTAATGCCGTTGTCGGAATAAACGTTATGGGAAGCAGAAATCATCACACCGGCAGACAAACGCAAAGCGCGGGTCAGATACGCTACGCCCGGGGTCGGCAGAGGGCCGGTTTGAATAACATTGACACCTGCGGCAGTAAAGCCGGCAATCAGCGCGGCCTCCAGCATATAGCCTGAAATACGCGTGTCTTTACCGATTAAAACGGTCGGTTTAATTTCACCTTCGTGCTGTACCAAAACCTGACCTGCCGCATAACCCAATTTCAAGACAAAATCAGGATTGATAGGGAATTGACCGACTTCGCCGCGTACACCGTCAGTACCGAAATATTTTTTTGCCATGAGATAACTCCGTGATTGTTTTGTCGTATGTGAATATGGTTGAACTTCTTTAAAAGAATATTGTGTTTGAAGGCCGTCTGAATCTTTCAGACAAACCATAATCTACTACTTACGTATTATAGCAAGATCAGGCCTTCCTGCACGAAAAAAGCGCATCCTATGCAGAATGCGCTTTCTATTCGAGATTTAAAGTCAAATTTTAGAATTTAGCACCAGATTGATTAGCCATGTAATCAACTGCAGCTTTCACTTCATCGTCGCTCAGGCTGCCGTTACCGCCTTTGGCAGGCATGGCGTTAAAGCCTTCGATTGCATGTTTGTGCAGGGTGTCTTTACCTTGTTTGATACGAGGAGCCCAGTCTTCTTTTTTGCCTACATGAGGAATACCGGGAACCGCACCACCGTGACATGCTTGGCAACTGGCTTCGTAAACTTTTTTACCGTCTGCACCGCCGGCAGCTGCGCCTTTGTCTTCAGCTTTGGCAGCATCTGCTTTAGGAGCATCGGCAGGAGCCGCACCCTCAGCAGCAGGAGCTGAAGCAGCTTCGCCGGAAGCAGCGGCATCGGCAGGAGCCGCAGCATCAGGATCAGGGAAAGTACCGCCGGCTTTGTTGGCCATATAAGTAATCACGCGTTTCAATTCTTGATCGGTCAAATCAGCCGCACCGCCTTTGGCAGGCATTGCGTTGAAACCGTTCAAAGCGTGTTGGAACAAGGTGTCAAAGCCTTGGGCGATACGAGGAGCCCAATCGCCTTTATTTTCAAATTTAGGCGCGTTAGGAACAATGCTGTCCGCCGCGTGACATTGGATACAGATTTTGTTGAAAATCTGGTCGCCTTGACGTTCGCCGACAGGGATGCCGTCGCCCAGTTTGAGTTGGCCGACTGGCTGGATACGGGTTTGAGTCGCAGCTTCGGTTGTTTCGTTAACATCGCCGAATGAACCGCTTCCCGCCAATTTGATCAGGAAGAAAATTACTGCAATAACAATAACGATACCGCTCACAAGGGTGAACAATGCAGAGCCTTGGGCTTTGTGGTCGCGGAGTTGTTTCATTTGGTAGGCCTCGCCGTTAGGTTAGGTTGTGCTTTAAGTTATAGTTTATATGTTAAACGCAATTAACAATATTTTGCTGGATTATACTGAATTCGCAAAGGCTTTCCAATCCATCTTGAGAAAAAGATACGCAAAAATCCTCAAAAAGGCCGTCTGAAATCTATAAGCCTTTGTAGTTAATTGATTATTCCAGCCATGCAAAAAAGTGACCGCCAATGCCACTTTCAGACACTTTCAAGATAAACTTTGCCAATAGAGCCAATATGCGTTAACCTTACGGCTTCCGCACCCATAGCTCAGTTGGAAGAGTGTCAGTTTCCGAAGCTGGAGGTCACAGGTTCGATCCCTGTTGGGTGCGCCAATTATAAAGAGGCCGTCTGAAAGATGAAAATTTTTCAGACGGCCTTTTGATTTACTTCAAATAAAACTACATTCAATTTCAGATTGAACGGCTATTGCAACACTTTGGCAAATGCCTCGGCCACATAATCGATATTCGATGCATTCAACCCGGCCACACACATCCTGCCCGAATCAAGCAAATAAACGGCAAACTCGTCACGCAGGCGGTGTACCTGCTCTACGGTCAGGCCTGTATAGCTGAACATACCGCGCTGTTTGATGAAATAGCTGAAATCACGATTGGGGATTTTGGCCGTCAAAACATCATAAAGCTTCTGACGCATGGCACGGATGCGGTCGCGCATGGCGTAAACCTCGTTTTCCCACAAAGCGCGCAAATCATCGCTGTTCATCACATCAGAAGCGATGTATGCACCATGCGCAGCAGGGCTGGAATAAATGCGGCGGACGGTAAATTTCAACTGTCCGAACACCAGCTCTGCTTCTTCCTTATTGGGACACACTACGCTCAAACCACCGACGCGCTCGCCGTACAGCGACAGGTTTTTCGAGAAAGAGTTGCTGACAAACAAAGGCAGGCCCATTTCGACGGCTTTACGGATTGCATACGCATCGCTGTCCAAATCTTCGCCGAAACCTTGATAGGCAATATCCATAAATGGAATCAGCTTGTGCGTTTTGATGATGTCCAACACTTCATCCCATTGTGCTTGCGACATATCTACGCCGGTCGGGTTTTGACAGCATGGGTGCAAGATCAAGACGCTGTTTTCCGACAATGTTTTGAAAAACGCAGTCATTTCTTCAAATTTCACGCCGACGGTTTCAGGGTTGTAATAAGGATACGTCCCCACTTCAAAACCTGCGCCTTCAAAAATGCCTTTATGATTGTCCCAAGTCGGATCGCTGACATAGGCTTTTGCATCAGGGAACCACCGGTGCAAAAATTCAGCACCGACTTTCAACGCCCCCGAGCCGCCTAAAGTCTGTACGGTCGCAACGCGCCCTTCTGCCAATGCCGGATTATCCTTGCCAAACAACAACCACTGAACCACGCCTCGATAAGTGTCCAAACCTTCCATCGGCAGATAAGGCGATGGTCGCGGTACGGCCGCACGCTCTGCTTCTGCTCGGCGGACAGATTCCAAAACCGGCATTTTGCCTTCGTCATCAAAATAAATGCCTATGCTCAAATTGACTTTTTCAGGACGCTCGTCGCGTTTGAAGGTTTCAACCAAACTCAAAATCGGGTCGCCCGGATAATACTCGACATGACGGTACATGGTACTTCCTTTGTTTTCAGACAGAATTGATGAAGATTGTGGCACTAAAAGTCTTTATTTGCAAAATCAGGCCGTCTGAAAAATTCAGACGGCCTGATTATTTTTAAACGCTACCAACCTACCCGTTTCAAATCATTTTGCGCCAATACATCCGCATGCTCGCTGCGGCTTTGATATTCCCTGTCCTGCAAAATGCGGCGGGCGACATAATTCAAATGTAGCTTGGCCGCTTCAGCAGCTTCTGCCGGTTTAGCCTGAGCAACGGCTTCAAAAATAGCGCGGTGCTGGGCAATCAATGTCGGGCGCGGGTCTTCGGTTTGATGGATATAGATAATGCCACTGCGTGTTTGCTGATAAAGCATTTTGAGCAGGCTGCTGGAAAGGTGACTGAATAGGATATTGTGTGCAGCATCGGCAATGGTTTGATGGAAGCTGATGTCTGCTTCGGCCTGATGCTCCAAATTTCCGCTTTCACAAGCCGTTTCAAACTTCTGCCTCCAAAAGTCAATGCGTTTCAAATCGGCGTCAGTCCGTCTTTCGGCAGCCAGCGCCGCCATACAGCCTTCAACATGACAGCTAAAATCGAATACGTCTGTTTCCCAATTGGTATGTTTGCCGAGCAACTCCTGCCAGCTTTGTAAAAAATCCTGTTGCGGCTTGACGGAAACATAATAGCCATCGCCCTGCCGCGCTTCCAAAACCTGCTTGGCAATCAAGATATTCAATGCCACCCTGACCGACGGACGTGATACGCCGAATTCTTCCGCAAGTGTACGTTCGGGAGGCAATTTACTGCCTTCTTCATAAATGCCGGTAGCGATACGTTCTTCCAAAACGGCTAAAACCTGATCGCTGATTTTTTGCGGACGAACCAATTTCGTCATGTTGTATTCCTGATGATTGAAGGACAGTTTTATTCAGACGGCCATAAATTGGATTGACCAATTGGCCGCCCATTCTAATCAATCCCCTATTTTTTCGTCAAGAAATGTTATCAAATCGCAACATCAATAGAAAATCATAAGCAAATGACGCTTTCTATACCAAATATCTTCTTGCTTTCAGTTAAATAATTAAATTAATGAAATTCCCAATAATCAAGTTTAAACCCATATTGGCATTTTTCATTAACCACTTAAAAAGAATCAGATTTTGTCATCACTGGTATAACCAAATCACGAACCAGCAAAACATGCAGATAATAATGATAAATATTGATATAAGTTAAAAACAGTATGTTTTAATTTTACTAAACTTTGTATATACTGCTTAAGTATTACTCGACATGATGCTTAATAATAGAGAGAAACCACATGAAATACCCACCATTACTTATCTTGCCTATCGTCTTAGCCGTATCCCAAGCATGGGCAGACACTGACCCTGTACCTGAAGAAACAGTTACCCTTTCCCCTGTCACCGTTACCGGCACGCAACAAGAAAAAGCCAACCGCGTTACTTTCAACCCCAAAGCTGCTTTGCAACCCCTCCCTGCCGGTGACGGGGCAGACCTTTTGCAATCCGTGCCTAATATGAGCATCATCCGCAAAGGCGGCAGCTCGGGCGATCCGCTGTTCCGTGGCTTGGGCGGCTCGCGCTTGTCCGTTAACGCCGACGACCAGTTTATTTATGGCGGTTGCGGTATGCGCATGGACCCGCCGACTGCCTATATTCACCCAAACTCATTTGATCAAGTCGTGGTCACCAAAGGCCCGCAAACCGTTACCCAAGGTATGGGTTTGGTCAGTGGCTCGGTGCAATTTATCCGTAAAGATCCTGATTTCACTGAAAAACCTTACAACATTAACGCCACTCTGACAGCAGGCAGCAACGACCGCCTTGACGGCTCGCTGGAAGCCGAGTTCGGCGGCAAATACGGCTACGTCCGTACCAATATCTCCCATAACGAAGCCGACGATTACAAAGACGGCGACGGCAATCGCATTCATTCCAACTTCAAACGCGACAGCCAAATGTTGCAACTGGGTGTTACCCCGACAGAAAACACCACCATTGCCGGTACATACGAGCGCAGCAGGGCCAAGGTTGCCTACGCCGACCGCATGATGGACGGCAGCAAATTCGACCGTGATGCGTGGAACATCCGCTTTACCCAACGCAACCTCACTCCATGGTTCAGCGAGTTGGAACTACGCTACGGTAAAAGCGAAATCGACCACGTGATGGACACATACAGCCTGCGTACCATCTACGACCGTGCCGGCAAGCAGATTAAAAATGCCAACAACCCTAAACGCAATACCGATACAGGCCGTCTGAAAGCCACTTTCGACTGGGACAAGCTCAACCTGCAAACCGGTTTGGATTATCTGGACGACGTCCACGTCGCACGCATGGAGCGTGGTGGCGACGGCTACAGCCACAAGCCTTACATGCCCAACCAAAGTTTCAAACAATGGGGTATTTTCACCGAAGCCTCTTGGCAGCAAACCGACAATCAACGCTGGGTAGCAGGTTTGCGCCATGACCAAGTCAAAGCGCATTACGATACCGCACGCGTAACCAACCCCGTTTTGAAACATCAAAAATTCAATTTGAACTCAGGATTCCTGCGCTGGGAAAGAAATACGGACAACGGCCTGAAATACTATGCCGGCTTCGGTATTGCCGAACGCGCACCTGACTACTGGGAACGCCTGCAGTCTGAAAACAAAGCCATCCGCGCAGAGCAAAACCGCCAAATTGATGCGGGCATTATCTGGAAACGTCCTAATCTCCACGCTTCCGTATCCGTATTCGGCAGCGACATCAAAGACTTCATCATGATGGAGCGCCAAGGCAAGAATTTCGGCGTGCGCAACATCAACGCTTCACGCTTTGGCGGCGAAGCCGAAGTCAAATGGACATTTGCGCCTAACTGGGAAGTCGGCACCAGCCTCGCCTACACCCATGGCAAAAACCGCACCGACGGCAAACCTTTGGCACAAACGCCGCCGCTCGAGTGGAACAACACCCTCGCCTTTGACAACGGCAAATTCAGCGCGGGCGCATTATGGCGCGTCGTGGCCAAACAAAACCGTTACAGCAAAGGTCAAGGCAATATCGTCGGCCAAGACATCGGCGCTTCTTCGGGATTTGGCGTACTCTCGCTCAACGCCGGTTGGAAATTCAGCAAATACGCCACATTACAAGGCGGCGTGGACAACGTGTTCAACAAAACCTATGCTGAATTCGTCAGCAAAGGCGGCGACCCTTCAGCAGGCACACAAACCTTGCGAGTCAACGAACCCGGCCGTACCGCTTGGTTGAGGCTGCAAGCGAAGTTCTAATCAGCTTCACGCGTATATAAAAAGGCCGTCTGAAAATTTTTCAGACGGCCTTAATATTTTTAATGATATTTTTAAACAAACAGTCCGGCGAAGTAATGCAACGCCGGACTGTTTGTTCACTATCGAATTAAATCAAACCCAAAGAGTTGATGAACACCACAATAATCGCAATCGGCGCAAGATAGCGAAGCGCACCCAACCACAGGTAAAGCAGCTGTTTCGGAATGGTGCTGCCCATGCCCGCATCGCGCAGGACAGACTGTTTGTCCTGAACCCATGACGTAAACACGGCAACGCTCAATGCGCCAATCGGCATAATAACGGCGGAAATAATAAAATCCCACAAGTCAAAAATGGTTTTGCCGAAAATTTTAAAATCGCTCCATACGCCAAAAGACAGCGCTGAAGGAATGCCGACCACAAAAATCGCAATACCGATTATCCAAGCATGGCTGCTGCGCTTTTTCTCGTCTTGGCGGATGGTTGCCGCGATGACGGTTTCCAACATGGAAAACGCGGAAGTCAGCGTGGCAAAAACAACCAACAGCATAAACACGGCAAATAAATACGTACCCATCGGCATTTTCATGAAGACCGCAGGTAATACGACAAAAATTAAGCCTGGGCCTTGACCGGGTTCAAAACCGAAGGCAAATACCGCAGGGAAAATCACCAAACCGGCCAGCAGCGACACAAACAGGTTCATCCACATAATCATATGGCCGGAACGGAACATATCCTGATCTTTACCCAAATACGAAGCATAGGTAATCATCGCGGACACGCCGATACTCAACGCAAAAAATGCCTGCCCCAAAGCAGTCAGCATCGTGCCGGGCTTCAAATACGACCAATCCGGTTTCAACAAGAATGCCACGCCCTCCATTGCGCCGGGTAAGGTCAGCGAACGGATAGCCAATGCAATAAAGAGGATAAACAAACCCGGCATCAACACGCGGTTTGCCTTTTCAATGCCGTCTGAAACGCCGCCTTTGACCACCCAAATGGTAATCAGCATGAACAAACCTTGGTAAAACAGCGAGCCAAACGGCGAAGAAATCGTTTTGCCGAACAAGGCTTCAAAATCTGCACCGGCATGAATTTCGCCGGTAAAGCTGTGTACGACGTAGTTCAATACCCAGCCGCCGACCACGCTGTAAAACGACAGCAAAATAAAACACGCGGCCACGCCCATGCGGCCGACCCACGGCCACTGCGAATCCGGGCGCAATGCTTTGAAAGAATCGATGGCATTTTTACCGCCCGTGCGGCCGATGTAAAACTCGGCCAATTGAACCGGTAAAGCCACCAAAATCGTAAAAATCAAAAACAAAAGAAAAAATACGGCGCCGCCATTTGTACCGGCCGTATAAGGGAATTTCCAAATTGCACCCAAACCGATGGCCGAGCCTGCCGCAGCAAGCACAAAGCCGATTTTGGATGACCAAGATGAATGGTTGCTCATGATGTAATATTAAGAAACGTGAAGATGCCGAATTGTAACAGGGTGAAGTCAAGCCGTGAGTGGCCGGCAGACAGCCGATAAGCAATTCGCACGGATGGTGCGTACTTACCAAGCAAATTAGCATGAATTTTTGATAATTAAACTTTTAATAGCACAAATTTTATTTTTATATTTTAAATTTGACGGTTTATTTTAAAAATAAGTATATAAAAGGCCGTCTGAAACCTTGTTTTTAAGGTTTCAGACGGCCTTTATCCTTAAGCCGCTTTATTTTTTCATGGCATCGGTCAAAACTTTGACATTGTAGCGGTACATGCCGATGTAGCTGTTGGCCGGTGCGCCACCCAATGCATCAGAATACAAACGTCCGCTGACATTGACGCCGGTTTCTTTGGCAATACGGTCAATCATACGCGTGTCTTTGATGTTTTCGGTAAAGACGGCTTTAATGCCCTCGCGTTTGATTTGGCGGATGATGGAAGCCACTTGTTTGGCAGACGGCTCGGCTTCGCTGCTCACGCCTTGAGGGGCGATGAATTCAATATTGTAGCGTTTGCCCATGTAAGAGAACGCATCGTGTCCGGTCAAGACTTTACGCTTGGCGGCAGGTACGGCATTAAAGGCAGCCTGTACATCGCTGTGCAGTTTTTTCAGCTGCATTTGATAGTTGCCCAAACGTTGCTGATAGTAGGTTTTGCCTTCAGGGTCGGCTTGAATCAAAGCATTGGCAACGTTTTGCGCATAAGTACCCATCAGGACGGGGTCGGTCCAAACGTGCGGGTCAAATTCGCCGTGGTCGTGATGATGGCCTTCGTGATCGTGGTCATGATGATGGCCGCCCTCTTCTGCTTTCAACGCCTGAATGCCTTTGGTCGCTTCGGCAAAAGGAACTTTGCTCTGTTTGACTGCGCGCTGTACATCGGCGGCTTCTAAGCCTAAGCCGTTGAGCAATACCAATTTGGCACTGCGGATTTTTTTGATGTCGCCACTGGTCATGTGGTAGGCATGGCTGTCTTGGTTGGCACCGACCAAACTTTGAACGGCCACACGGTCGCCACCAATCTGTTTGGCCACGTCGCCCAAAATGCTGAAGCTGGTCACAACAGGCAGTGGAGCGGCATAAGCGGCACCGGTCAATAATGCGGCAACAATGCCGAGTTTCCAATGTTTCATATTCTCTCCAGTGATATAACGTAACATTAACATCATCATAAGACAGACCGCCTGATTATTCAAGCGGCCGTCTGAAAAATTATGCCGTGCGGTGTTTCTTGCGGCGCAGCCATTTTGCCAAAATGCCGCCCTCCCAACCGAACACAACGGAAATCAGGTAAAGCGTGCCGCAGCATAAAATAATCGCAGGGCCGGACGGGATTTCGATATGGTAGGAAAACAACAGTCCTGCCAAGCCGCAAAGTAAAGCCAATGCGACAGACAAAATCATCAGCCAACCCATGCTTTTCGCCCACAGTCTGGCGGTAATCGCCGGCAACATCATCAAGCCGACTGACATCAGCGTACCCAATGCCTGAAAACCGGCAACCAGATTCATCACGACCAGCACCAAAAACAACACATGCCAAAAGCCGCCCTTGCCGCCGACAGCCTTGAGGAACAAAGGATCTATGCTTTCCAACACCAGCGGGCGGAACATGACCGCCATCAGCAAAATAGTGACACTCGCAGAAGCGGCAATCAGCTGCAAAGCCGGAATATCCACCGCCAACACCGAGCCAAACAGCAAATGCAGCAAATCGACGCTGCTGCCGTTTTTGCTGACCAAAACCACGCCGATGGCAAGGCTGCTCAAATAAAATGCGGCAAAGTTCGCATCCTCTTTCAATGAAGTAAACCGGCTGACCAAACCTGCCAACAAAGCCATCAGCAAACCGGCCGCAAAACCGCCGACACTCATCGCAGGCAAACTCAAGCCGGCAAACATATAGCCAATGGCCGCACCGGGCAAAACCGCATGGCTCAAGGCGTCGCCCACCAAACTCATGCGGCGCATCACCAAAAACACACCGACAGGAGCCGCGCTCAACGCCAGGCAGAAAATCGACGCCAAGGCATAGCGCATAAAGTCAAATTCGGCGAACGGCGCAACGACCAAATCATATAAATCCATGTTTTATCGCTTTTTTATTAATCCCTGAAAGCCTTAGGCCGTCTGAAAACACTTACTTTCAGACGGCCTTGTCCATTAAACCGCGCACCAATCGGCCGCTTCCTGTTTCTGCATCATTCGGTTTGCCTGTGCCAAAAATTCATCGGTCAACACATTTTCCGTCGCACCGGCAGTCACTTTTTCACGCGCCAAAAGCAGCGTGTTGGCAAAATATGCCCTTACCTGCTCGTAATCATGCAACACGGCAATCACTGCCTGACCGTCCTGATGGCACTGGCGCAAAACTTCCAACAGCGCATAAGTCGTCCGTGCATCCACCGCATTAAATGGTTCGTCCAGCAGCAAAAATTTGGCATCCTGCACCAGCATCCGCGCGAATAATACACGTTGGAACTGGCCATTGGACAAGTGCGCAATTTGGCGCGTGGCAAAATCCTGCATTTCCACGCGTTCCAAAGCCGCCATTACGCGCTTTTTCTGCTCCGCGTTCACGCGTCCGAAAAATCCGATTTCATACCACAGCCCCATCGCCGCCAGTTCAAACACCGTCATCGGCTGGCTGCGGTCAATATCCGACTGCTGCGGCAGATAGGCAATATCCTTGCGCGCCATATTTTCATAGCGCACGCTGCCCGTGTCCGTCTTCTGCAAGCCCATAATAGCTTTGAGCAAAGTCGATTTACCCGCGCCGTTCGGCCCGAAAATCGTCCACATCTTGCCATCTTCAAACACCATATCGACATGGTGCACCACCGGCCTGCGTTGATAGCTGACCGTCAGATTTTCCACCACAATACTCATGGCGATACCGCCCAAAAATATACAGCCCACAACGCCGCCAATGCGACAAGCGCAATCAGCAGCCTTTGCAGCAATCCGGTCAACAATACAGAATTCATAAGCCTAAAACCGCCCTTGCCCGAATACGGACTACAGGCCGTCTGAAAGAAAATTAAAACATTAAAATGATACTGTATAACGTTAACCCTGTAAATTTCTTTCGTTTTCAGACGGCATCGGGCAAAAGGCCGAATATCGGTTACAATCCGTTTTTTATTTGATGATTGTCCTATGTCTATTCCACTCTTAAACGAAAAACTCAATACCGAAACCGCCCGCATTTCATGGGAAGAGCTGCAACCCCACTTCGCACGCGGTGCCGCCGTCTATGTTGCGCCTGATTTGGATTTGATTGCCGTCGCCCGCCATGTTGCCGAAGATGAAGCCGCACCATTGAAACAATGGATGGAACAAGGCAAATTCGGTGCCATCAGCGATGATATGGCGCGCACATTTTTAGCGGATAAGCAGGAAATGTGGGCGGTTGTCGTGGCGCCGTGGGTATTGGTACAGCCTTGCAAAGACTGATAAGGCCGTCTGAAAAAACAAAACTGGAACATTTCTCATGTTCCGGTTTTCCATTTTTTCAGACGGCCTATTGCAAAGTAAAGCCTGCTTTGAATTCAAGCTTCGGCACCCCGATAACGAAACGTTTGCCGATGCTGTCTTCAAATTCATAAGCGCCTTCGATGCTGCCCCAAGGCGTGCTGATTTGCGAACCGCTGTGGTACTCATAGGCTTCGCCCGGGTACAAAACAGGTTGCTCTTCAATCAGACCGGCATGACCGACCTGCTCTGTCTCACCGTGTCCGTCGGTGATTTCCCAAAAACGCTGACGCAAAGTAATGATTTCATCACTGCGGTTGCAGATGGTAATCAGATAATTGAAGGCATAGCGGTCGCGATAGACGTCGCTCTGACCGGCCATATAACGCGGCTCCACGTTAATCTCGATTTCATTCATAATTGTTTACCCCGTATGGTATTTATT
Organism: Neisseria sp. HMSC069H12; assembly: GCF_001812735.1. Classification (NCBI taxonomy): domain Bacteria; kingdom Pseudomonadati; phylum Pseudomonadota; class Betaproteobacteria; order Neisseriales; family Neisseriaceae; genus Neisseria; species Neisseria sp. HMSC069H12. The sequence goes on along the minus strand of NZ_KV810230.1, from coordinate 4,837 downwards.
TTATTTCAATCCGGATAATTCCGGCGTGTCCGCCCTATTTTTGCAAAGGGTCGAAACACTTAAAACGCATCACGCAATCCAATAAAACAGGCCCAAGACCATCAAGGTCATCACAGCCGCAATCAAATCATCAAGCATAATGCCTAAACCTCCATGAATCCGCCGGTCAAACCATTTGATCGGCCATGGTTTCAACGCATCAAACAAGCGGAAAATAACAAAAGCCGCCAACCACCAGCCCCATTTAAACGGAATCAGCGACAGCACCAGCAGCATCGCGACAATTTCATCCCAGACGATACCGCCGTAATCCTGAATACCCAGTTCCTTCTCGGTATAACCGCAAATGCGGATACCCCAGAAAAACAAGGCGATACATAATAAAAGCAATATCCAGCCGTCTATGCCCAACAGGCACAATACAAAAGCCAGAGGTAATGCTGCCAGCGTTCCGGCCATACCCGGCGCAACCGGCGACAAGCCGCTGCCGAAACCGAATCCTAAAAAACACAATGGTTTTTGCAACAGCCAAGAAAAAGTAGGTTTACGTTCAGCCAAAATGATCAAATCCTAAAGAAGTCAGTTCCAATACGCCGCCTTCGGCATCTAAAATATTCAGACGGCCTGAGTCGGTAATTTTACCAATTCGGGCGACCGGTACGCCACTTTGTTCCGCTGCCTGACAAACACGTTCCCTGTCTTCTGGAGCAGCAGTAAAAATCAGTTCGTAATCATCGCCGCCGGCCAATACTGCCGACAACCATTGTTCGCGCGACAAAACGTTTTTCAATTCAGGCAACGACGGCACACAATCGGCAAATATTTCCGCCCCGACAGCAGAGGCTTTTAAAATATGCCCCACATCTTGAGCCAGGCCGTCTGAAACATCTTGCGCAGCATGGGCAAACGGCAACAATGCCTGCCCCAATGAAACGCGCGGTTCCGGACGGAGCAATTTATCATCGCAAACCGCCATGATTTCAGACGGCAATAGATAATGCCCCAGATGTTTGTTCAACGCAGCGGCAGCCAAACCCAACCGACCCGATACCCAAATATCGTCGCCAACTTCGGCCGCATCACGCCGCAGGGCACACCCTGTCGGAACTTCACCTACTATCGTTACATTAAAGACCAAATCGCCTTTGGTGGTATCCCCACCAATCAACACCGTATCAAAACGCGCGGCCAAAGCAAAAAAGCTATCGCAAAAACGTTTGAGCCAGTCTTGATTCAATTCAGGCAAGGCAGCACTGAGCAACACCCAACGCGGCTTGGCACCCATAGCGGCCATATCGGATAAATTTACTGCAAGCATTTTCCATGCCAAATCTTCAGGCAAAACATCTTCAAAAAAATGTCTGCCTTTGACCAACATATCAGCGCTAAAACATAAATCAAATCCGTTACTTGGGCGAATAATAGCGGCATCGTCCCCTATGCCCAAAATCAGACCTTCCGATTTTTGTCGCTGCAAATATTGTCTGATAAAGTCAAATTCCGTCATATTTATCCAATATAACTATAACTTAGATTACCATATCTAATTTTGTGCCAGCTTAATGTTTGTCTGTTAACACGTCAAACATCAAACTTCCATATTATTTAGATATAAAACTCAATAAGTTAAAGACCGTCTGAAAATATATATTTCAGACGGCCTTATGTTTTCAAACCACTCTGAGCAGGTATATTTACAGATAGACGATTTCGCCTGTCCGCCCCCTGCTCTCTTGACTTGCCCACCAAATAAATTGCGGCAGGACATCTTCGTAGTTTTTACGTTCGCTTTTCGATTCGCCCGGATGAGATTTGATACGTTGCGGCGAATTAATGGCACCCGGCACCAAAACATTGGCACGCAGGTTGTCAAAACGTTCCCACTCATCCGCGGCCACTTTACACAAATAATTGAGCGCGGCTTTGGAGGCACCAAAACCGCCCCAATAGGCTTGCGGTTTCTCACCGTGGCTTTCGCCGACAAAAATCACAGAAGCGTCTTCGGATTGCTTCAACAATGGGAACAGCGCACGGGTCAAGCCCATAGGCGCAACGGTATTGATGCGGTATTGGTTGACCCATTCCGATACGGTTTGGAAGTCCAATGGCGACAAGGCATAGAAATAGCTGGCACAATGCACCACGCCATCCAATTTTCCGCCGGTTGCTTCATCAATAGTTTCCGCGAATTGCTTAAACTCTTTCTCCTCCGCACTCATCAAATCAAAGCAGATGGCAAACGGCTCAGGGCTGCCCGCAGCCACAATGGCATCATATACTTTTTCTAAACGCTTTTGATGACGCGCCACCAAAATGACAGTCGCTCCGGCAGCCGCATAAGCTTTGGCAACCTGCTCGCCCAAGCCTTGGGATGCGCCGGTAATCAAGATGGTTTTGTTCGCTAATGTCGTCATGACTGTTCCTTGAACTTTATGGTTTCGGATATTGTATCGGCTTGGTAAGTTTTGTAAAGTCAAAAAGGCCGTCTGAACATTCAGACGGCCTCAGTTTATTCAACCTGCAAATCCAGCATAAGCTTTTCAGCCGCTGCAAAGCCAGACTGAACCGCAGCCTCCAATGTTGCCGGATAGCGCGGATGGAGGTAGTCGCCGGCCGGATAAATACGGCGATGGTGCAACCATGAGAAATCAGGTTGTACAAAATCAACCGTTGCCGCCGTAGTCGCGCGTTTTTCCGTAATAATACGTACGGCTTCAGGCTTACCCAAATCCGGACAAATCCGCTTAATGTCCGCATGAACTTTCTCAGCCAAATCTTTATCCTTCCAAGCCTCGGTGCAATCGGAAACGCTGATAACGACTGCGACTTCATTATCCGGCAAACCCAACGCCCCCCGATGCAGTACCCATTGCGCCGTACCATCAGAAAACCCGGTTAAAGGTGCAGGCAGTTTGACTGCTTGGGCATAACGCAAATAAACCGTAGTAATCGCATGATAGTACAACGATTGATAGGCCGTCTGAATATAATCAGGCGTATCTTTAGGCAGAAGTGCGTCAACATGATATGGCGCAACAGCCAAAATCACCGCATCAAATATTTCGCCATTGATTTCAATTCTACCATCAATATGATGATTTAAATGGGAAACACGAGTTTCAAGATGTATCTTTGCACCATGTTTGTGTAGAAAATCCAAAGCCGGCTCGGCTACGATCCGCCCTAAATCCTGCTTAGGCAAAAGATAATCGCTGTTCTCCTTTTCAGACCACACGCCATCATTCAATACATTACATAAATTGCGCAACGATGCCTGTTCTAACGGCGTATTTAAAGCACCCCAAACCAAAGGTTGCCAAAATTGGCCAAGCAGGCTGCGGGGAACATTTCGTGTTCTCAACCACTTCGCAACCGTCAAATCGGTTTTATGATGAGCTGCCCAACGTCGCAATGCCGACATATCCGACAGCAATTTGATTTTCAATGAAAAAGAAAGATTTTTCGCATGCAGGATACCGACAAGCAAATGCCAAGGCGCAGGCAGAGAGGCCGTCTGAAACTGTAATCCCTCATGGATGTACCATCGCAAAGGCTGGCGTAAAAAGGCTGATTCAGGTTGAACGCCGATATGTTGCATCAAAGTTTGAACACCATGATACGCACCCAACAAGATGTGCTGCCCATTATCCAAAAAGCTGAATCCATCATCTTTCCCAGCCAAGGCACGCGCCCTACCGCCAGCCTGTCTCCCAGCCTCAAACAAAGAAATATCGGCTCGATGAATCAGGGAAACCGCCGCAGACAAACCTGCCCAACCGGCACCAATCACAGCAATTTTTGGACGCTTAGTATTCATGGTTTAAATCCAAACAGCCAAGTTTTCAAAGCAATACGTTTTTTACGTGGAGAAGGAATCGCAATTTTATAAGTCAACACATTTTGCGCACCATCACAGTTGATTTCATTCAATAACGCATAATAAATAGCCGCCATAATTAGGCCGACTTTTTGCGATTTCTTATCCTCAGCCGGCAAAAGCAACATCGCTTCACGATAAGTTTCACGCGCCCTATTCACTTGAAACTGCATCAATTTTGCAAAATTGTCTGTCGGTTTGCACTGCATAATTACGTTGGCAGGTACGTCAAACTTCTGCATTTCCTCTATAGGCAGATAAATTCTTCCCTGCCGCGCATCTTCGCCCACATCGCGAATAATGTTCGTCAACTGCAAAGCCAAGCCCATTTTGTCCGCATATTCCAAAGTTTTCGGATTGGAAAAACCTAAAATCCGCGCAATAAGACAACCCACTACCCCGGCAACACGGTGGCAATACAGCTTTAATTCATCAAAACTACCATAACGAGCCTGCTCCAAATCCATCTGCATGCCATCAATCAAAGCTTCAAATTCATTCTTCGGCAAGTCAAAATTTGCCCGAATATCTTTTAAAGCCTGATGAACAGGATGCTCCGGCATCTCATTATTAAATACTTTCTCCAAATCACTGCGCCACCAATTCAATGTTATCTGAGCTACATTTGGATTGGTACTGCCATCAACCACATCATCTAGTTCGCGACAAAAAGCGTATAAAACAGTGATCGCATTCCGTTTTTCTAGCGATAAAAAACGAAAGCCGGATAAAAAACTGGAATGGCTTTCTGCAGCCTTTTGATGACAATAATCCAAAGCAAGCACTGTGTATCCTAAAAAATATCGTTATAAATAATTAGCAGGGATTTTATCTGTATTTAAAAAAGTACGCCAATATCAAATCTCATCTTACAACAAGGCCGTCTGAAAACTAATCTTAAGTATCTTTCAGACGGCCTAATATCCTACGTCGCCAATATCGAAACCAACAGCATGACCA
>NZ_KV810229.1:19525-20781 GCF_001812735.1 Neisseria sp. HMSC069H12 | reverse complement strand
TACTGTAAACAACTCTACTAATTTCTACACATAAGATAGGCAAAGGTTTAAGCAAAACCCAAGAAATGTACCATAAGGTCCGGAAAAATAATGAAGATCCGAACCTGATGTCTTGGAATGATAAGGAAGAGCAGTACAATTTTATGCAGACAGTTGCTTCATTCAACCCACAATCTCTTCCACTTGAGGCACAAAAACTTTTTGATTCTGTCAAAGGGCATATGACCGCTTACCATGAGAAAAACGGTTTGCCTATTGATAAAGAAAAATTCCAAAATTCCGTAATGGCTCTTACTGCTTTAGGGACATCACAAGGAATGACTAATGCCACTCTGTTCAGTGTGCAAAGAGGTCAATATCTAATTGGTGAACTCAACCCCCATCTAAATCGTGTTGGAATGCATATAAATGAATCTGCCTCTATACCAGCAGTAGAAAGTTTGAATCAAATTCAACAAGCTACACGGCAATTTGAATATGATGAACAACAAAGACAGATAGCGCAAACCCAGACACGAGGTATGAGCTTGTCGTAAAAGAAATGGACGCCAAGGCGCGGTTCGGTAACGAACTTGGACTATGATGCCACTATTTTAAAATTGGCAAATGCCTTGGGTGGAATAGAAGATGTTGGTCAAAAAGATGTCCTAAATCCGTTAGGGGACATAGGTAGCATGAAAAAAAGAAACAAAACCGTCGTAAAACCAGTCGTTATAATGAGAATTTAGTGTGCATCAATAGAGAAAAAGTCATCTGATAAATTTCAGGTGGCTTTTTTATTCTTGGATTCTATAAGTGATTGTACTACTGAGCGAAACAGAATTTAGCAGGCTAAAATACTAGCATTATAAATTTAACATAATATAAATTATGTAGTTTTTCCCTATACCTAACAATCGCCGTTGTTTATTCCTGTTTGTTAACTATTAGTTAATTTTAAAAGATTCCGTATAGTACTCCAATTTTTAGTATAAAATCAATAGGTTTCAATAGAAATTTGGCTGTTTAATTTTATTGTGACTCTACCACTGAATTAATGAGTAATGGAATAGTGTCTAGTGAAAATAGCTTCTACTATACTAAGTACCTTCAACTTCTTTGAGATAAGTACCTTAGCAGTTTATCAATACCGTTAAATAGGAAGAACAAACAAATGCCAACGGAAGAGTAGGGCAGCAGCTATCACTAGCCCAGTAACTGAGACCTTTGCAAAATTCCTTCCCCCCCCCGACAGCCGAAACCTAAACAAAGATTTT
>NZ_KV810229.1:0-19425 GCF_001812735.1 Neisseria sp. HMSC069H12 | reverse complement strand
ACTCCAATTTTTAGTATAAAATCAATAGGTTTTGATAGAAATTTGGCTGTTTAATTTTACTGTGACTCTATTATCCCTGACAAAATAGGGTAGGGAAAAGATAGTGAATTGTGCTAACTTTGTTTGAACTTATTCAAAACTGTTCAGATGGTCTTATTTCATTAATCCTATCTTTTTTCTCTCTACAAAATGCAAAGACCATTGTTGATTAGTTATTATCGCTTATAACTACTGTCAATCCCTGCATTTTAGTTTCCACCGTTTCTCCTACTTTCTTTCAATCTTTCCTAAATCATGTGTGAACCTTTTCTTTTTCAGTCAATGACTTTATTTATTGAAGAAATGTTTTCACTATCAGCCTTAACAATCACTATTAAAATGTGCTCCGATGTTCTGTCTCCGCCTGTATGCGGCTTGGGTGACGGCGAGGCTGCATTCGAGCAGGTTGCGGTTTTCGTATTCGGACGCGGTGTGCGGCTCGGCTTGGTTTTGCTTCCAAAGCCGCAGTTGGGCGATGGCGCGGCGCAGGCCGGTATCGTTGCGGAGGATACCGAGATGGTGTTGGTTGAAGGCTTGCAGGACGGGGCGGCTGAATGTGTTTTGGAGGTCGTCTGAAAAGATGCCTGCTTCGGCGGAGGGGTTTTCAGACGACCTTTGGGGCAGTGCGGTTTGGAACGCTTGTCCGTCTGCGATGGTTTGGGCGGCAAGCCTGGCGGTAACGACGCATTCGAGCAGGGAGTTGCTGGCGAGGCGGTTGGCTCCGTGCAGCCCTGTGCAGGCGGTTTCGCCTAAGGCGTAGAGCTGTGGCAGGGAAGTTCTGCCGCAGGGGTCGGTTTGGATGCCGCCGCAGGTGTAGTGTTGCACTGGACGGACGGGGATGGCTTGGCGCGTGATATCCAAACCGCATTGGGATAAACAGTGTCGATGGATGGACGGGAAATGCTGACGGACGAACTCTGCGGGTTGATGGCTGATGTCGAGCGAGACGAAGTCTTGCGTTTGCTTGGCGATTTCGGCGGCGATGGCGCGGGCAACGATGTCGCGCGGCGCGAGTTCGGCGCGGCGGTCGTAATGCGGCATAAACCGTTCGCCCGCTTGGTTGGTCAGAATGCCGCCTTCGCCGCGCACGGCTTCGGAAATCAGGAAGGTGCGGCCGTTTTCAGACGACCTTGCCAAGCCTGTGGGGTGGAATTGGATAAATTCGAGGTTTTCGACTGCGCAACCTGCGCGTATTGCCATGGCGATGGCGTCGCCCGTGCATTCGGGCGGCGTGGTGGTGGCGGCGTAAATTTGCCCGAGGCCGCCGCCCGCGAGTACGGTATGGCGGGCGCGGATGCGGTAGGTTTCTTGCGTTCGGCAGTCGAGGACGGTCAGTCCGCACGCTGCGCCTGATTCGGTTTGAATGTCCAACGCCATCTGCCGCTCGCAAACGCGGATGTTCGGGCGGCGGCGTATTTGGGCAATCAGGCTCTGCATGACGGCTTCGCCCGTGTAATCGGCGACGTGGGCGATTCGGCGGCAGGTATGCCCGCCTTCGCGCGTCAGGTGCAGGCCGTTATTATTTTGGTCGAACGCCACGCCCTGCGCCAGCAGCCATTCGATTGCCGGTTTGCCCTGCGACAGGATGGTGCGGACGGCGGCTTCGTCGCACAAACCCGCGCCCGCCTCCAAGGTATCGGCAACGTGTTTTTCGATGTCGTCCTCTCCCGACCACGCCGCCGCAATCCCGCCTTGCGCATGACGGCTGGCGGTGTCGTCCAGCCGGTTTTTGCACAAAATGACGATGCGGAACGATTCAGGCAGCGACAGGGCGAGCGTCAGTGCCGCCAGCCCGTTTCCGGCAATCAATACGTCGCAATCGGTTTGCATGGTGTTGTCCTTGTTTGAGAGGTCGTCTGAAACGGTATAGTGGATTAAATTTAAACCAGTACGGCGTTGCCTCGCCTTAGCTCAAAGAGAACGATTCTCTAAGGTGCTGAAGCACCAAGTGAATCGGTTCCGTACTAATTGTACTGTCTGCGGCTTCGTCGCCTTGTCCTGATTTTTGTTAATCCACTATAAATATTGACGGCAAATCAGGCGGGCCCCATGCCGTTGAACACATCCCCGCGCTTGAGTCCTGCCGCGAAGTCGAGCATACGCTGCAAAGGCAGTTTGGCGGCTTCGCCCAGCTTCCTGTCCAACAGGATTTCGTTGCGCCCGCCTGTTAGGGCGTATTTGATGCCGCCCAGCGAATTCATCGCCATCCACGGGCAGAACGCGCAGCTTTTGCAGCTTCCGCCGTTGCCCGCCGTCGGCGCGGCGATAAATTCTTTGTCGGGCGCCTGCTTTTGCATTTCGTGCAGGATGCCCAAATCGGTTGCCACGATGAATTTTTTTTCGGGACGCGATACGGCGGCCTTCAGCAGTTTGCTGGTCGAGCCGACCACGTCGCCTAATTCGATGACGCTTTGCGGCGATTCGGGGTGAACCAGCACCGCCGCGTCGGGGTGCTTCGCCTTCAAGGCCGCCAGCTCCTGCCCTTTGAATTCGTTGTGGACGATGCACGAACCCTGCCACAGCAGCATATCCGCGCCCGTTTCGCGGCGGATGTAGTCGCCGAGATGGCGGTCGGGCCCCCAAATCAGCTTCTCGCCGCGCGATTTCAAATACGACACGATTTCCAACGCCACCGAAGACGTTACCACCCAGTCGGCACGCGCTTTCACGGCGGCGGAAGTGTTGGCGTACACCACCACCGTACGGTCGGGGTGTCGGTCGCAAAACGCCGAAAACGCCTCTTCCGGGCAGCCCAAATCCAAAGAACATTCCGCCTCCAAATCGGGCATCAGTACTGTTTTTTCAGGGCAGAGGATTTTCGCGCTCTCGCCCATGAAGCGCACGCCCGCCACCACCAGCGTGCCGGCTTCATGTTCCGCGCCGAAGCGCGCCATCTCCAGCGAATCGCCCACGCACCCGCCCGTTTCCAAAGCCAAATCCTGAATCAGCGGATCAACATAATAATGCGCTACCAAAACTGCGTTTTTTTCCTTCAGCAAAGCCTTGATTTCGTTTTTCAGGTAGCCCGCCGTCTCGCGGTCTGGCGTATCGGCAACCTTCGCCCAAGCCTGTCGGATTTGGCAGGCGGAAGTCGGCGTTTGGATGAGGGGCATGTCGTAATCGAACGAGCGGCGGGCGGCGGTTTGCATGATGTTTCCTTGTGGCTGGTTTTTCAGACGGCATGAAGGTTTGCCGTTTATATTTTGAAATAGTTTTATATTATGCTCAAATTGAGTATAATATGCAAGGTCGTCTGAAAACCGCTTTGGTTTACAATAAGGTTTTCTCTTGAATGAAAGCCATGCATGGATGCCTATCCTGAAACAGCGGTCAATCCGCAAAGTATCGTCGAGCTTGTTCCTGTATTGATCGCTATTACAAACGGCAGCTTGAGGGTTTTGACAGTTGCCCAGGGAGAGCTATTACCCAATGGCTTGCTTGCACCACTTCGCCACTCTCTGCAAGCAGGGGTCAGGATGTGGGTTGCCAAACAGACATCACAGCCTATGGGCTATGTAGAACAGCTTTATACGTTTGTAGATACGAGCCGCCAAAATGAACAAGGCTTACCTGTCTTATACGTCAGCTATTTAGGACTGGTGCGCGAGGCGGCCGACAACATCCTGCATCCCGACGCGAAATGGCAGGACTGCTATTGCTATTTTCCGTGGGAAGATTTACGTAGCGCCGGTAGGCAACATGAGACCATCGTCAGCCGCCTGCGCATTTGGGCAAACTCTGCGGATACGGAGGAAGTACGCCAAAAACGACTCAAGCGTATTCATTTGTGCTGGGGGGTAGAACCTGAAAACTGGTCGGAAGAATACGTTTTGCAACGCTATGAAATGCTGTATGAAAGCGGCCTGATAGCGGAAGCCGCCGAGCCGCAGGCAAACTTCGACTTCGCGCTCACGGGGCAGCCCATGCGCCACGACCATCGCCGCGTACTGGCGACAGCCTTATCCCGCCTACGCGCCAAAATCAAATACCGCCCCGTGATTTTCGAACTGATGCCGCCCGAATTTACACTGCTGCAACTGCAAAACAGCGTCGAAGCCATCAGCGGCAGATTGCTGCATAAGCAAAACTTCCGCCGCCAGATTCAGCAGCAAAACCTTATCGAGCCGTCGGATACCGGCGTATCAGGCAGTAAAGGCCGTCCTGCTCAGCTTTACCGCTTCCGCGACGATGTCCTGCCCGATCAGTTGATTTCTGATATCGGACTGCCGCTGGGCAGCCGTTAGCCCATTTTCAGACGACCTCAAATGAAGTTTTTCCCCATCGGTGCAACATCAATCTTTTTCAACAAAGGAAACCCCATGTCGTCTGAAAACACCCTCTTCCCCCTGCCCGACACCCTGTTGCGCCCCATGGTGGAACAAGCCTTGAGCGAAGATTTGGGCAGGCGCGGCGACATTACGTCCGCCGCCGTCATCGCGCCCGACAAAACCGCCAAACTCTTCCTCGTCAGCCGTGAAGACGGCGTCATCGCCGGCATGGACTTGGCGCGTCTCGCCTTTCAGACGATGGATCCGTCCGTCCGCTTCCAAGCCGAAATCCAAGACGGGCAAACCGTCCGCGCAGGTCAGACGCTTGCCGCCGTCGAAGGCAACGCCCGCGCCCTGCTCGCCGCCGAACGCACCGCACTCAACTACCTCACGCACTTAAGCGGCATCGCCACCGCCACCGCGTGTGCCGTTGTCGAAGTCGCTGAATACGGCACAGACATCGTGTGCAGCCGCAAAACCATCCCCCTGCTGCGCGTCCTGCAAAAATACGCCGTCAGGGCAGGCGGCGGCGTAAACCACCGTATGGGTTTGGACGACGCCGTACTCATTAAAGACAACCATCTCGCCTATTGCGACAGCATCGCCCAAGCCGTTCGGCAGGCAAAACAGGCAGTTGGACCGTTGACTTGCGTGGAAATCGAAGTGGACACGTTGCCCCAACTGGACGAAGCCATCGCGGCGGGCGCAGAACGGATTTTGCTGGACAACATGGACGACGAAACCCTGAAAGAAGCGGCAAACCGCTGCCACACGCAAACCGCCCACCCCCACACCATCTATTGCGAAGCATCGGGCGGCATCGGCTTCGACCGCCTGAAGCGCGTGGCACAAACCGGCGTGGACGGCATCGCCCTTGGCTATCTGACCCACAGCAGCCGTTCGCTGGACATAGGGTTGGATTTCGTGGCTTAAATTTTGAGTTTGCTATAAAGCAAAGGCCGTCTGAAATATAGACGTTTCATTTTCAAGCAGCCTTTTTAATTCCAAAGCAGAAGATATAAAAATTATGCAGGTTAGCTTCAACTTTCATATAACATGAAAGAGTAGGGCATAACTAAGCCATCATGTAAAAAGCCGTCTAAAACCCAATGTTCAGACGGCCTTTTTACTCCCCAAATGATTAATTGGTCATTACCATTTTCCAGTTATCCCAATGCGTATTGTCCTGCCCGGTGCAGGCAGATAGGAGCGGCTCATCGGGTCGAGGTAGTAGCGGTTGGTCAGATTGCTGCCCACCAGCTCGGCAGTCAGGTTTTTACCGATTTTGTAGCGCAGGTAGGCGACAGGCTGCCAACGCATGGTATCTGTATCCGCTTGAAGATTATAGTCATTGATACGGTTTAATTGATCGTAATATGCCTGCCATACCGTACGGCAGTTTTGATAAACACGGCTGTGGTAATGAAAGCGGATACCGCTTTCCAATTTGTTGTGGAAGAAGCGTCCACCCAAGTCGGCATCAACCGACCAGCGCGGCTGAACCATACTGGCAAGATAACCGTTATCGGTCAAACCGCCGTAATTGCATTCGGGAGCAGGAATAAATCCGCCGCCAGTCAAGTAACTGGAATCATGTACACTGGAAACGGAAAAAGATTTGTCGCAAACTTTGTTTTTGAGCGTACGCAATACGCCGACTCCTCCAAAAAACCTGCCGCTGTCGAAGCGTGCCTGTAACTCCACGCCGGTACGGATTTGTTTGTCGAATTGCTCGAATTCAAAATTCTCGTCCCTGTCGATGATATTTTTGGTTTTGTTGCGGAAGTAGTTGATGCGGAAATCCGCATTTTTCATTTTTGGAAACAGTCCAGTTAAATCATGAATGTAGCCGACTTCCCAGTTTTTGGCGTATTCGGGCTGCCAACCGTATCCCATTCGCGCAAATGAACCCGCAGCAGTCGAGAAGCCATAAGTCCCCTCAAATATGCTGGGGAAACGTAGGGATTCGGTATAGCGCAGATAAGCTCGGGCATTATCGGTAAAATTGACGGCGGCTGAGAATGCAGGAGCCCATCCGCTGCCACCCTGTTTGTGGGCACGTTGTAGTTCAGCAGGGGTAATCGGGGATCTGTATATTTTGTCGCTACGAGGCATAAACATATATTTCTGGACTGTGCGCAGACTGTCCGGATCGTTTGGATCGTAGGCAGGATTGACGGTTTGGCTGTGTAAATCGAAAACGGTAAACCAGGGGTTGTCAGCAGGATTCAGACGACCTCTATCGTCTTTACGCCAATAGTATTTCAGCTTGTCCAGCCTTGGTCTGTTTTCGTCATTATGAGGTTGGGGATTTAATATTGCCACCCCTCTATCATCTATTTCAATACTGTCTCTTGCCGCATTGAATTCGTCATTGTTAATCGCATTCAGATAATCACGATATTCCTGCTCGGTTGCTACACGGGTAAACTGAAATACCTCACCTCGATTGACTTGTAAGGGATTGTTGTATTTGTCAAATCCGGTTTTCAGCCGCTCGTTGTCGTCCTGTATCTTGAAGTTGGTATAGCGCGCTCCTGCCGTCAGAGTCAGCCAGCTCATCGGCTGGTAGCGGAAATTGAAACCAAAATTCCATTCTCTGCGCCTACCGTTCCTCGGCTCGCCGAATCTTGTCAGTTCGGTATTGGTAGCCAATTGTGATGCCTCTATTTCTTCCCTGTATTTATCCAAACCATCATGACTTAATTCTTCTGAAAACTCATTACGGGATCTCAATTTTTCATTTTGGAAATCTCCCATTAAGGTCAGCGTCAGCTTATCGTGCAATTTCATACGGTTGGAAAAGTTGAAACCGTTGCGGGTATTGTTGGCATAGTAGGCATTACCCTCTATGGTATTGAAGCGTCCGTTGGTGTTTGGAAGCTGTTCGACACCATCCGTCCTGTCTTCATACATGGCATCACCGGGCGAACCGCCTGCGGTATTGGTTTTGGATTTGGTACGGGTCGTCCACAATGACGCATCGAAATCTATCCAACGGTTGCCTTCGGGCTTCCATGAATAATCGATATTGTAGGAACGCTGTTTGACCCATGCCCTCGGCCATTCGGCAATTTTATTCAGATTATCCGGCGTACTGAATAGCGGACCAATGACGCGGGAGGGCATGATTTCACCAAAAATGGAGTCTGTATGACGCAGCCCGAATTTCAAGGTTTGGCGGTTGGGCAAGCGGAAGGTAGTTTTGCCTAGCCATGATTTATTTTCCAGCGAAGTATTGGTTACTTCGCCGCCCGGATGGTAGAAAAGCCCAATTCTCGCAATATCAGGTGCGCCCAACATTGCCTCGCTTCCGTAGAATTTTTCGCCTCTTGCAGCGGCATCTGCAATCTGTCTGTTTAATTCATTGACCGTCTCCATTGTCCAAGGACCGATATAACCGTAGCGTTCCGCCCCTTTTTTGCCGGAGAAATAATTGCCTTTACTGCGGTAGGCGTAGGCGAGCATGGCATCGAAATTGTCCTGCTTGGTGGCGACGGCAATACGGTAGGCTTTATCCTCACCAAATTTATTGCGTCCGCTAAAACGTTGGCTGACTCGGTCGGTATCGTCCAACATTGCCCGCCAAATACCGCCGAGTGCGACGGTAGGATCATCCAATGTCCGATAATCGACTGATTTTTCATAGATATTGGCACGTTGTTTGATGGAATTATTGGCAGCCTCCGCCTTCACTTCAAAGCCGTATTTCTGCCCTTCGGGGACAATATCGTCGGCATCGATGGTTTTCAGGGCGACGGAGCCGCCTATGCCGCTTTTCATATCACGGCTGAACGATGGGCCTTTTTCGATGGAAACGCTGCTGATGATGTTGGGGTCGACGTAGTTGCGGTTGTTTGCGCCTGCGTAGCCGCGCCAGACGGTAATCGCCTGCTCCGTGCCGTCGATGGTAACGGGAATCCGTCCCTGTCACTGTACGCCGCGTATATTGGGATCCAGCGCGCCGCTGTACACGCCGGACATACCGCTCAAAAGGTCGGATACGGTGTTGCCTTTGAAGGTCTCAACTTCGTTTTTGCCTTTGTAAAGATTGACGACTTCGCGGGTATAGACCCGGTTTTTACCGATTTTGTCTTTATTGCGTGTGCCTTTGACCGTGATGGTATCGAGAATAACTGTCGAATTGTCTGCAGCATAAACGGCAGGGACGAAACCAATGGCGGCGATACAGGCGGAGAGGGTGGTGACTTTAATCGGTTGCATAGAATGTATCCATATAACTTGATTGGTAAGGCCATCTGAATGAGACAGATCGAATAGATGCGATTACACTCTGACTAAAATAATACAAATAAGTTTGATTATTATTTATGATTTTGTGAAATTCTAACTAATTTTTAATAATATAGAAATGTTTTTTGAGTTTGAGGTAAATAGAAGGGTGAGGGATAAGTGGAACAAATAAAAGCCTGTTTGAAAATTTCAGACAGGCTTGGATTCAGATTTCAAATGCAACATTCGGGTACCAGTGGTTGGAACAGATTCAAGAATAAAACACTTGGCGTTCCGTGGCTAAATGTTTTTTCGGTGATGCGCCTTTCGATCTTTGTCGATTATCTTGATGAAGGTGGCGGTAAACGGTGCTGTGATGGAATGTCATCTGGTGGTGTTTGTACAGGTAGGCGTAACGAATACATATGCTCTGTTCCTTTGTAGAGAGAGCGGAAATCACCGTATGCGGCGTGAATTAGATGAAGTTAATACGCCTGCCTTGGGCAAGTATTTGTCTGACTTTCACGTTTTATTCCGCCTGCGGCAGTTTGGCGGGAAACTCGGTTTCAGTGGAGACCTCCGAAGCAGCCCGCACTCAGGTATTTTGGATTGACTAACGCGAGCTATCTGCCAAATACTTTCCGCCAGGCATTCGGATTGATTTTAAACTTGGCTTTGAACTGCAAACGTAGGTTTGCCGCGCTGCCGAAGCCGCTTTGTTCGGCGATGCGTTCTATCGGCAAATCCGTATTTTCCAACAAATCCTGTACCTGCCATAGCCGCTCTGTGGTGAGCCATTCACCGAAATTCATGCCTGTGGCTTGAGAAAAATGGCGGATAAAGGTACGACGGGAAACAGCTAATTTTTTTGCCAAATCGTCCAAGCGGTATGGGGTGGCAAGGTTTTGGCGCAGTTCGTCCAATAAGTGATTGATTTTGTCATCGGCGGTACGACGTTCGACAGGTCGGTGGATAAACTGTGCCTGCCCGCCTTCGCGGTGTGGTGCCGCAACCAAGGTACGGGCAAGGTCGTTAGCAACGGTTGCACCGTGGATTTTGCGGACGAGGTACAGGCAGCAATCCAGCCCGCCCGCCGCACCTGCCGATGTTAAAAAGTTGCCGTCTTCCGCATATAGGCGGTTGGTATCCAGATGAATTTTAGGGAAACGGCGGACAAAGTCGTCTTCGGCAAGCCAGTGGGTGGCAGCGGTTCTGCCGTCTAAAAGTCCTGTGTAGGCAAGGGCGTAAGTGCCGTAACATAGGGCGGTGATATGCGCGCCACGTTGTACTGCTTTCTGTAAATGTGCGCTCAACTCAGGTGTCGGGGCTTCTTCAATATTGCGCCAGCCTGCGATGACGATGATGTCGGCTTCTTCCGTCAAATCCAAGCCACCGTGTACGGGAATACTTGCGCCCAGTGCCGTGATAACGTCTTTGCTGTCATCGGAACAGATTTTCAGGTCAAAGAGCGGATGGTTCCGATAGGTCGTCTGAAAAACAGAAAAGGGAATGTTGAAGACAAAATCATTCGTGCCTGATTGAGCATATAGCACGATTTTGGGAACAGTTTGATTTTGGCGAAACTCGTTACGCTCGTTTTCAGACGACATTTTGTCACTATCCTTGCGTTTATTGGCAATATTGCCTATTTTAACCGATGCACTTGCTGCTTAAAATACGCTCCATGATTTTTTAAGGAGCAACATCATGAAATTCAAGCAATTTATTCTTGCCACTGTTTTGGGCGCGACAGCCTTTTCCGCTTGGGCAGACGATTCATACCAACATATCCGTAACGCTACCGCCAAGGTCGAATATGCGGGGCAGACGTTTTTGATTGACCCGTTTTTCGCCCCCAAGCATTCCATGAACGGCTTTGCCGGCACGTTCAACAGCCAAGCCAAAATGCCGCTGGTCGGGCTGCCGATGAGCGTGAATAAAATTTTGGACGGTGTGGATGCGGTTATCGTTACCCATACTCACGAAGACCATTGGGACGAAACCGCCGCACGTTCCATTCCGAAAAACCTGCCCGTATATGTGCAGCACCAAGCCGACGCGGCAAAAATCCGCAGCCAAGGCTTTACTGATGTACGCGTGTTGAACGGCAGCACTGTCTTCAACGGCGTAACCATCAGCAAAACCGGCGGCGTACATGGCACAGAGGCCATGTATGCCAACCCGCAGCTAGCCGAAATCTTAGGTGATGCAATGGGTGTGGTATTCCAAAGCAGCGGACACAAAACCGCTTATATTATGGGTGATACTGTGTGGACGGCAGATGTAAACAAAGCATTGAACCGCTACAAACCCGATTATCTGATTATGAACACGGGCTACGCGCTGATTTCAGGCATTTCAGACGGCATTATTATGGGGACGGCTGATGTATTAAAAGCCAGCCAAGTCATGCCTAAAGCCAAAATCATCACCGTACACATGGATACCGTGAATCATACCGCTGTCAGCCGCGCCGATATGCGTAAATTTATACGCGGTCAAGGCATTGAAAGCCGTGTGAACGTTCCGGAAGACGGAGAAATCCTGAAACTGGATTGATAAACGGCTTATTACCCTAAAGCAGCCTGCACCTTGCTTTTCAAAGTGCAGGCTGCTTTTCGGATTTCAGACGGCCTTTAAAAGCAGTCTGCACAGGGTTTTCAGATAGCCTGAAAACTGCGTTTATGGCTTAACGGCCGCATCGCTGCCGTATCAGTCAATCATGGGCAGGTTAGAGCAGGCAGGCGTAGTCAGACGAATACATATGCTCCGCACCTTTGTTAGTGCTGTCTTGCAGTTCCCAAACTTGCAAAAACTGCCTATTTGTTTTATAAATGCAAACCATTATTATTTAAATAATAAGGTTATGTAATGAAAAAGAAAGCGATTGCCTGTGTAGTAGGGGCGGTTTTTTCCGGACAGTTATATGCGGCTCAGATGCCGGTAGCTCAGGCAGAAATAGAGCCTGTGGTGGTTACGGCCGACCGCAATGCGCAAACCTTGGATAAAGCCGCGCCGAATGTGTCGGTTGTCGGACGTAAAACCTTGAATCAAGCCTCGGCGCAGAATTTGGACGATATCGTGATGTATGAGCCCGGCGTCAGCGTGCCGTCAGACAACAACCGCCGCGGTCATGCCAGTATCAATATCCGAGGCATAGACGGCAACCGCATCCTGATGATGGTGGACGGCGTGCGCATTCCCGAGTCCTACGCGGGCGGCGGTTCCAACGGCGCGATTTCGGGACGCGATATGGTCGAAAGCGACACGCTCAAACAGGTCGATATTGTCAAAGGCCCTTATTCCGCGCTGTACGGCAGTGATGCACTCGGCGGTGTGGTGAATATGGTGACGCTTTCTCCGAGTGATTTCGTCGATGAGGGCAAACGCGGTTATTTTGGGCTGAAATACGGCTACCGTAGCCGCGACCGCAGCCACGGTGTAACGGCGACAGCCGCCGGTTTCCATGAAAACGCCGAAGGCCTGCTAATGCTGACGCGTCGCCAAGGGCACGAAACGGAAAACATGGGCGGCGACAAAAGCTACTCGACTTCGCGCACCGCCACCAATCCGCAGAAAAACAATGCCTACAATATTTTGGCGAAAGGCAGTATCGGCAACGAACGTCACCGTTTTGAAACCTTGTACGAACAGTATTACCACGCCAACGACACCGTGTTGGCAAACGGCTTGGGTTCGCAATCGCGCGGGCCGGTAACGGTAACGACTTCGGAAAGCAACGCCCGCGACCGCATCCGCCGCCAACGCATTGAAGCAGGCTACCGCTACACTGGCGAAGGCCGTCTGAAAGAAGCGAACCTGACTGCCTATCAGCAAAAACTGCGCACGGAAGACGATGCCGTCGATGTCAGTATTACCCGCATGGGCGCGCGCCAACTGGGCAACTCGACCCGCTATTCCGATTACGGCTTCGAGCAGGTGATACGCGGTCTAACCGGACGCGGCGTGTGGGAATTTGACGGCGCGGTCAAACAAACCGTCGTTGCCGGTGCCGAATACAAACATACCGAAACCGCCCGTCCGCGCGACAGCCTGACCGTGGACAACCTGACCGGCGCCGTCAGCAAAGTCTATGCGGGCAGCACCTATCCGAACAAAACCTTTCCCGACAGCAAACGCAAAACCCTCAGCCTGTACGCGCAAGACAGCCTGACCTTCGGCAACGGCATTGTTCTAACTCCGGCCTTACGTTACGAAAAAGACAAGCTGAACACGTCGACCGACCAAGCCTATCTCAACGCCAATCCCACTGGAACGGCGACGCGCTTCAGTGATTCCGCGTTTACGCCCAGCCTGCGCCTGAGCATGCCTATGGGTGAGCAGTTCACCGGTTTTGCCACTTATTCCCAAGGCTTCCGCACGCCTCCGTTTGACAGCGCGACCATGGCGTTTGCCAATACAACCTACGGCTATGCCGTCATTCCCAATGCCAACCTCAAATCCGAACGCTCCAACAGCTTTGAATTGGGGATGAAGTTCAAAAACGACCGTGCCCGCGCGCAAGTCACCGCGTTCTACAACCGTTACCGCAACTTCATCAACCGCACTGAAATCGGTACCTCGACCGTTGGCGGTCGCCCGATTATCCAGTACCAATATCAAAATCTGGATAGGGTCAAAACCTACGGTGCCGAAGCCTCCGCCGCCTACAAATTCCTGCCCGACTGGCAGGTTTCGGGCAGCATCGCGTGGATGCGCGGTGAGCAGCAGGACGGCAAACCGTTGGATTCCGCTTATCCGCTCAACGGCGTTTTGGGCTTGGATTACACGCAGGAAAAATGGGGTGTGGGTACCAAGCTGCGCTGGTCGAAAAAACACAGCCGCGTCAGCAGCGACACTGTTTTCCAAGCGCCGGGTTATGGCGTATGGGATGTCGGCGCGTGGTACAAGCCGTTTAAAAACCTCGAAATCGGCGTAAACATTTACAACGTCGGCAACAAAAAATACTGGCAGCACGCAGACGTTGCCGGCATGAGCCGTACCAGTGTGATGGACTTGTACACCGAAACCGGCCGCAATTTCGCCGCAACCGTACAACTTAAATTCTAATGTGATTCAACCGTTTTCAGACGGCCTGAGAAAATGAGCAGGCCGTCTGAAAGCATGCAACAAGGAAAAACAATGAAACTCAAACTCCTCCTGCTTTCCGCGTTTATTTCGTTGGCCGGCACTGCACACGCGCAACGCATCGTCGTGTTAACCCCCGATACGGCAGACATCGTTGCCGCACTCGGCGCATTGGACGAAATCGTCGGCCGCGATCAGACCGTTCAAAATCCGGCGTTGAAAAACAAGCCCAGTATCGGCATTCATCGCCGTCTGACGGTTGAACCGATTGTGGCCGCCAAACCCGACATCGCCATCGGTTCATGGATGGCGCAGCCTGCCGATATTTTTGCCCACCTGCAAAAAGCAGGCATTAAAGCCGTCAATGTTGCGCCCGATGACAGCATCGCCGCCTATCCGCAAAGTATCCGCAACATCGGTCAGCTTATCGGCAAAAGCGCGCAGGCGGACAAGTTGGCCAGTAAGTGGCAGGCGGATATGAAACAGCAGCCTTCCAGCGGCAAACGCTACCTCTTCAGCTACGACGGGCGCATCGTATCGGGCAAAAATACTGCCGCCGACGAAATCATCCGCCGTGCCGGCGGCATCAATGCCGCAGCCGCCATTGACGGCCTCAAACCGATGACGCGTGAGGCATGGATTGCGGCCAAACCCGATATCATCATTATTGCCGACCACAACACCGCCATGATAGGCAACGTCAAAACCTTTGCCGCACGCCCCGAAATCGCCGGCTCGCCTGCCGCGAAAAACGGCAAGATTTATTTGTGGAAGGCCAACGATATGTTCCGTTACGGGCTGGATACGCCGCAAGTGATTCAGCGTTTGCACGGTTTGGCGAAATAAATACGCTTGCTTCGAAAAGAGGCTGGATTGATGTTTGCTTTTTCAGACGGCCTCTGTTCAAACGCGCCCGCTTATTCCTTCTTTGTGCAGGCTTGTTCTCAAAATGCCGTCTGAAATCGTTATCCAATCCGCTTGAAACGCATTGCGCCATGAAACCGCATACCCTTACCCTCTGCCTGTTGCTTACTGCCGCCGCCGTTTATTTGTGTTGCGGCATCGGTTTTGGCGCGTGGGAATCGCCGTTGGCGATGGATGAAACCGTCCGCCAAATCCGTTTACCGCGCATCTATACCGCGCTTTTGGTCGGAGCCGGTTTGTCCGCTTCGGGTGCGGCATTGCAGGCTCTATTTGAGAACCCGCTGGCCGATCCGAGTTTGATCGGGACATCGGGTGGGGCGGCCTTGGGCGTGATTGTGCTATTGGCTTTGGGTGGTGGCGCGATGGGTGTGCCGGCGGCGGCTTTTCTCGGTGCATTGGGTGTGTGCCTGCTGATTTTGGCGGTGCACAAACTGCTCGGCGGCGGTACTTTGGGATTGCTGGTGTTGGGGTTTGTGTTGAGCGCGTTTTCGGGCGCGGTGGTCAGCATGATTTTGTTTTTATCTGACGATTTGATATTGCGTAGCGCGACCACATGGCTGTCGGGCAGCCTTGCCGAAGCCGGTTTTTCATCGCCTGTTGCGGCAATCGCGGTCATGTTGCCCGGTTTTCTGATTTTGTTGTCCGCAGGCAGGCGGCTGGACGTTTTGATGACGGGGGAAGACACGGCTTCCAGTATGGGTGTATCAGTTGGGGCATTGCGTGTGCAAACCGTAATCGGCGCGGCATTGATGACGGGGGCGGCAGTATCGCTTTCGGGCATCATCGGTTTTCTCGGCATGATGATCCCCAATGTGCTGGCGCAAACCGTCGGCGGTAGCCGGCGCAAACTGATTGCGCTGTCGGCTTGGTTGGGCGCAGTGTTTTTGATGGTGGTGGACGGGGCGGCGCGCTGGCTGACATACCCTGTCGATCTGCCGGTCGGTATCGTGATTGCCTTATTGGGCGGACCATTTTTTATGTATTTGTTTATCAAGCCTTTGAAAAGCCGTTGATGCCTAAACAGGCCGTCTGAAACTTCATTGCCCCATATCTTTTGCCATGCACACCTTATTTCAAATCTGTCATCTTTCTGTCCGCGTCCAAGACAAAACCCTGCTTGAAATCGATCAACTGGATATACCTTCGGGCATGACCGTCATTATCGGTCCGAATGGCGCGGGCAAATCCACTTTGTTGCGTGCCTTAATCGGGCAAACAGGGCAGGGGGAAATCACGCTTTTCGGTGAGGCCGTTGCGCCGCAAATCCGCGCGGGCAGGGTGGCATGGGTCGGGCAGCATGGCCGTTACAATATGCCGATGACCGTACGCGAATACATTGCGTTGGCGTCATTCATACAAAAAGGCCGTCTGAACCATGAATGGGCGGACGAGTTGCTCGATTATTTTGATTTGACGGCATTGGCGGATAAGCGCATCGGCAAGCTTTCAGGTGGCGAGCAACAACGCGCCAACATCATCCGCGCCCTGTTGCAAAACGCGCCGGTCTTGCTTTTGGACGAACCGTGCAACCATCTCGATATCCGCCACCAACACCGCCTGATGCAGTATTTGATCGGGCATTCAAACCGTGCCTCATCAATGATGGTATTGCACGATTTAAACCTCTCCGCGCGTTATGCGGAACATATTATTTTGATGGATAAAGGAAAAGTCGTTGCATCAGGCAAGGTGGGCGAAGTGATGCGTCCCGACTTGCTTGAATCGGTTTACGGTTGGCAGATACGCCGTTGCGAAGATGAAGCAGGGTTTTATTTCAGAAGCTGAGTGCCAACAGGCCGTCTGAAAAACGATAAAGAAAATTTATTTTATCGTTCAAAAATGAAACGAGATGGGAGGATATTCCCGACTTGAAGAACCAAATTTTGCGCATTTCACAAATAAAATGCCGATTTTCATCAAATAGAAATACATTTAATTATTTATAGAATACAATATTCTAAAATAATACTAATTTTAAATTACGCAAAAATATTGACAAGAAAACGATGATGGTTATTTAATATATAAATCTTATTAATAATTTTTATTAATCATTATCATGGTACAGCAGCTTGTTTGGACTCCGAAACAATCCGCGCCCAAGGCATTTCCCGAACGTCAGGCATTAATGCCCGTTTGGGGCGGTGTTCCAATGCCGCGTCCCCAGTGGCAGAACATTTGGAAGAAAAAGCTTCCCCATGCCACCGATGTGGACGCGCTTGCTTATCTGCATATTCCATTTTGCGCCAACCATTGCGTTTTTTGCGGCTTCTACCGTAATGCGTGGAAGGACAGCCAAAGCAGCGTGTACACCGACAAAATTATCGAAGAAATGGCCGCTGAAGCCGAAGTCCGTACAGGTAAGGGCAAAATCCGAGCTGTTTATTTCGGGGGCGGTACGCCTACCGCGTTGCTTACGGAAGACCTCGTCCGCCTGATTCGTGCCTGCTACCAATATCTGCCGCTTGCCGAAGATTGCGAGTTCACCATCGAAGGGCGCATGAGCCATTTCGATTTGGAAAAAGCACAGGCCTGCATCGAAGCAGGCGCCAACCGCATTTCCATCGGCGTGCAAACCTTCAATACCGCCATCCGCCGCCGTCTCGGCCGCAAACACAGCGGTGACGAAGCGTTTGAATATTTGGCAAAATTGTGCGAACTCGATGCCGTGATTGTAGCCGATTTGATGTTCGGCCTGCCCAATCAAACCGATGACGTTTGGCAAAACGATATCGCCCGCGCCGCCGAGCTGCCCTTGTCCGGTTTGGATACGTACGCGTTCAACCTTTATCCCATGCTGCCCATCAACCGCATGATTGAAAAAGGCGCATTTCCGACACCGCCGGGTTTCGATATTCAGGCAGACCAATATGCCTACACGGTTGAAACACTGCTGGAAAAAGGCTGGGAACAGGTCAGCAACAGCCACTTCGCCTATCCCGGCCGCGGCGAGCGCAACCGCTACAATACCCTGATCAAATCGGACATTCCCTGTTTGGCGTTCGGCTCCGGCGCAGGCGGTAACTTCGGCGGTTTCAGCTATCAGGTGCAGGGCGATTTGGAGAGTTATCTCGCCACGCCGAAAGGCGAGAAAAACATCACGTTTATGAGCGGCCATAGTCCAAATAAAGCACTGCTCAGCAAAGTCCAGCACGATATTGAAACAGGCCGTCTGAATCCATTATTGTTCGACGGCAACAAAGCAGCGCAAAAGCTGATTGCCCAATGGCAGGAAATGCAGCTTTTTAAAGAACCCGATCCAGACGGCCTGATCCGTTTGAATACCAGCGGCCGTTATTGGTCGCCCACCCTTATCCGCAAACTCATGCTCACTCTTCCGACTCAAGAAAAGGATCAAACCATGCAAAAACTTTCAGCCGAACAACAAACCATGTTGCGTCAATCATTGGAAAAAAATCCCGGTCAAGTACTGGAAATGCTGGCAGCGCAAAACCAATGCAGTTTTGAAGACGTTATCCGCTGTCTGCCAGAAGAGAACGTGCGTCAAACCGAAGGCAGCCGCATAGTCGAAATCCTCCAAGCCATTGCCGCATGGGATGAATCCGTAACCTTCATCGCCCACACCCCCGATGCCATCGTCGAAGTCAGCGGCAAACTGCCTAACGGCAAAGTCGGCCGCGGTTTCTACAACTTTGACCATCCTGAAACCGATGGCGGCGTACACGGTCATATCTATTACGAAAACTGCGCCTCCATCTACCTTTTGGAACGCCCGTTCATGGGCAAAGCTACTTGCTCGCTCAACTTTATCAACCGCAACGGCGGCGCCATGTTTAAAATTTTCGTCGGCCGCGATGAGGCAGGCGAGTTGAAACAACACCAAATCGAAGCCATGCGCAAATTGTTTGATGCCGCTTAAACGGTTTCAGACGGTCTGATAATCCGTTCCTTGTTGCATAGAGGAGCGGATTTTCTAACAACAAACATCTACCATACAAAGGAACCCCAAACATGCAACTCATCTTCGGAGCCAACGGCCCGTCCGGCCGCGCCTATATCAGCACATTGACTGACTCAGCCGATACCGTCGCCGTATTGAGAAGGCCGTCTGAAGACAGCTTTTTTGCCGAACACAATATCCAAACCGTCGTCGCCGATGCGCTTGATGCCGACGCGCTCGATAAAGCGTTGGCACAATATCGTCCCGATACTGTGATCAGTTTTGTCGGCGGCAAAAACGAAGAGGGCATCCGCAGCGATGCGCTGGGCAATATCAACATCATTGCCGCTACGAAAGCCGCCAATCCGCAAGCCCGCTTTGTACTGATTACCAGCATGGGCTGCGGTGAACAATGGGACATGATGAGCGAGCCGTTCAAACAGGCACTCGGCGAAGCCGTCCGTGCCAAAACAGAAGCTGAAATCTATCTCAAACAAAGCGGTTTGAATTGGACCATCCTGCGCCCCTGCGGCCTTGCTGATGGCGAAGATAATACCTATACCTTGACACAAAATGCCCAAGAAATTCCGCAAAAATACATGACGCGCAACGGCTTGGCCGCCGCTGTTGCTGCCATTGTCGGCCAAGCGGACAGCAAGGGCGAAACGTATAGCGTTGGTGCGGCATAAACGGATTGAGTAGATTGCCCACTTTCTCTTTATTAAAGTTGGAGTAGGTAATTGATTAGCAGCCGATCAAAACAATAAAGGATTTGCTTAGAAAAGGGTGGGAGATATAAATAAAAAGGCCGTATGAAAATTTCAGACGGCCTTTTATGTTTGAATTCTGTAAGTGATTATACTACTGAGAGAAACAGGAGTTGGCAGGCTAAAATATTAGACTTATGAATTTAACATAATATAAATTATGTAGTTTTTCACTATACCTAACAATCGCCGTTGTTTATTCCTG